>NZ_JADPIU010000038.1:0-833 GCF_023073075.1 Bradyrhizobium sp. 61
TACAATTGCATCGCCTACGAACACGACTTGCGACTAGTGGTGCTGGCGGCCCTCGTATGTGCGCTCGCGTCTTTCGCGGCGATCAACTTCCTCAATCACGTCCGCAAGACAACGGGCTATATGCGCGATGTCTGGTTGTGCGTGGCCGCCACCGCAAGCGGCTTCGGCATCTGGGCGACACACTTCATTGCCATGCTTGCGTATGCTCCGGGCATTCCGAGCGGATACAACATCATCCTCACCCTGCTATCGCTCGTCGCGGCCATCTTGCTCACTGGTATGGGCCTTTGGATTACGTCCGTAAACAGGGTGCCCGCTGGGCGCTGGATCGGGGGAGCGGCCGTCGGCGGCGGCATCGCGGCGATGCACTACACCGGAATGGCGGCTTTCGAGATCGCCGGACGGATCCAGTGGGATCCCGTTCTCGTTGTTGCTTCCATCGTGCTGGGAGCGGCGATCGGAGCAACCGCGCTGCCAGCCGGCTTGCGCGACGGCTCGATGAAATGGAAGGCCATCGGGGCGGTGCTGCTGACACTGGCTATCTGCAGTCACCACTTCACTGCCATGGGCGCTGTTTCGATCATCCCCGACCCAACAGTCGTGGTGTCGCAGATGGCGCTTCCGGCCGGCTGGCTTGCACTCGGCGTCGCGCTTGCGTCGCTGACCATCCTGTTCCTTGCCTGCGCAGGTCTTGCGCTCGATATCCGCGAACGTCATCGCGCCGAACTGGAAGTCGATCGCATGCGCGGCCTTGCCGATGCGTCGGCCGAGGGATTGCTGGTCTGTTACGGCGACAAGATTGTTTCGATCAATTCGAGCCTGACGGAACTGAC
>NZ_JADPIU010000015.1:0-171020 GCF_023073075.1 Bradyrhizobium sp. 61
CTTCACTTGTCAAACAGCCCGGGACCAGGAGGCCCCAACCTTCCAGAGTGGAAGGGTTCCGACACCCTTACCGACGATGAATGAACTCCAATCGACTTATGTCGACTGTTGTGTCACTCAACAAGGTGAGGAGCATCAAGAGCGTGCATGCTTCCCTTGGCATCTAGGCCAAAGAGAGCCCCCGACAGACGGGCAACGCTGGCAAACGCATAGACGCTCACTCACCTGACTTCAAGCAGAAAATGAAAAATTTCCACTTCGCCAATCTTCTCGTATCCGCGTAGCAGAGCAGCAAGCCCGCTCGTCCTGGTTAAGCCCAGACGTTCATCGACTTTCCACCCGGGCACTCAGATAGTCAGGACCTCGGAAGAGACCGCTCTGGCCGTCGAGTTAGGGAACGATGCCTCGGCACGCCCACGCGACGTTTGCAAAGGACCTCGGGCCATCGGGACGGCCGGCCTCGTAGGCATCGCGCACGGCGGCGTCGGTGCGCGCTCGCTCCGCAGCATCGAGCGCTGCCACATACTTGCCGAGCGGCCCTTCGCCAGCGGCAATCGGCGTCCAATAGTCGGCAAAGCTTTTGTAGTCCATGCGGATCATCAGCTCTACTTCCGCAATGCTCACGAGACCCTGCTCGGCAAAAGTCCGTCTCAGTTCGCCCGGCTGCATCATTGGTTGAAAGCAATAGCGACTGCGCAGCTGGCGCCCGCTTTCACCGAGTGCCGCCACCGTGTCGACCATCATGCGCATGCCGGGCATCCCGCCGAGATGATCCCACACCGCTGCCGCGACTACGCCGCCCGGCCGAACGACGCGGCGCATCTCGGCTACTGCCTTACCGGCTTCGGGAACGAACTGGAGCACGAGAAGCGCCAAAGCGCGATCGAACGTGCGGCCCTCGAAGGGCAGGGCGCAGGCATCCGCCTGTCGGACTTTTATTCGCGGGTTTGTGTTGCGCCGGATTACCTCCTCGACAAAGATTGGCGAATAGTCGACCGCGGTAATCTCGGCGAGGTCGGCGGCTTTGGCGAGCGTGAAGGTCAAGCTACCGGTGCCGCAGCCGATCTCGAGAATCCTTTCGCCGTCGGAAACCCCTGTGAAGTCGATGAATTTCCGCGCGAGTCTTCGGCTCCAGCGGCCCATGAGCTGCTCATAGCCCGCGGCGCTGTGGACGTTGAATTCTGAGGTCATCGAAGTCTCCGTGCGCTTCCCAGATTTTTAGATCTCCACGAGGTGGCTGCACAGCCGCTAACACAATCGCATTGCGATCGCGGCGAGAACGCCGTGCTGCTTGCTCTGTGGATGCGTATGAGAATATCCGTCACGGCGAGCTCCTTTTGAGGGCTACCATGCCTCATCGAGGCCGAGTTGCCCAAACACCTCGCGACGAAGCTCAACGAAGTGCGGATCGCCCCGGTGGCGAGGATAGGGCTGGCTGTTGACGACTTCAGCCTTGACCCGTGCAGGCCGGTCGCTCAGCACGATGACACGGCCAGCAAGCAATAGCGCCTCCTCAACATCGTGCGTGACCATCAGCGCCGTGAAGCGCGAGCGCTGCCAAAGTGATACGAGTTCCGCCTGCATCGCGATGCGAGTCAGCGAGTCGAGCTGGCCCAAAGGTTCGTCGAGAATGAGCAGCTTTGGGTCGTTGACAAGCGCACGCGCCAGAGCCGCGCGTTGCGCCATGCCACCGGAAAGCTGGTGCGGGTAGGCATTGGCGAAGCCCGTGAGCCCCACCAGGCGCAAGGCGTCTTCGATACGCCCGCCATGAGTGCGTAGCAACCCGCGGGCTTCCAGACCGAGCGCAACGTTGCTCCGTACCGTCCGCCATGGATAGAGCGTTGGGTCTTGAAAAACGACGACGCGCGACGGATCGGGTGCTTCGATCTCTCTTCCCTCCGCTAGCAGGGAGCCGGCTGTTGGAGTGTCGAGCCCCGCGACCAGCCGCAGCAGGGTCGATTTTCCGCACCCACTCGGACCCAGGAGAGCGACAAATTCGCCGCGGCCGACCTGAAGGCTGATGCGGTCCAATACCGGCAGGGGCTGCCCTTCGAGATCGAAGCTGTGGCTCACTTCGCGGAGCGTTAGCGTCGATCCACGGACCGCGTGATCGCTTGCGATCGCCGCTACCATCGCACCAGACCTTTCTGCCAGGATAGCAGGCGGTCCCGCAAGCGGAACAGCAGCGTGATCAGCCCGGAGCACAAGAACGCCATGAGCAGCAGCGCGGCGTACATATTGGCATAGGCCGCCCAACCTTGCGCCCATTGCAGGTACCAGCCGAGCCCCGCCTTCACGCCCAGCATTTCGGCTACGACAAGAACCGCAAACGAGTTGCCGAGACCCATGAACAGGCCGACAAAGACATGTGGCATTGCCGCCGGAATGGCAACCTTGAGCACGAGGAAGCGCTGGGTTGCTCCCAATGTCCGCGCAATATCGTAATAGGCGCTCTTCACGCAGGCGACGCCCGACCAGGTCAGCACGGTGACCGGAAACCCGGTGGCGAGCGCAATCAGGAAAATGCTGGCGCTGAAGCTCGACGGGAAAACGAAAAATGCGAGCGGCAGCCAAGCTGTCGCGGGCAGCGGCCCGATGAACCGCAAAACTGGGTGGATCCAATAACCGGCGAGCCGCGACCAGCCGATCGCCACGCCGGTTACGAACCCCACCGCCGCACCGAGAAAGTAACCGGTCGCGAGCAGACGCGCTGAGGCGAAGATGCCTTCAGCCAGCCGCCCCCAATCATCGATTACGACTTCGACAATGGCCTGCGGCGGCGGAAAGAACGGCAACGGCAGCAATCCAAGCTTTGCTGTGACGGCCTCCCAGGCAGCAAAAAACAGCGCGAGCGCAAACAGCCACGGGGAGAGCCGCTGGAGGCGCTGAAAAGCAACAAAACGAACGCCGGCAAAGGCTGCCAGGGCGAGCGCAAGGGCCAACGCGCCGCAGGCAATCGCGAAGCCGCCCGTGTAGGCCCAATCGCTCTCGGGCTTATCCGGCCAGAGCGCAGTGAGCACGGCGACCATAGACCATGCGGCGGCAACAGACAGTCCGCCGATCAACGACCGAGTGGTCGAACTTTCAAAAAAGCCGAAACCCGATTTCTCTGATGGCCTCGGCACTTCATCGATGACCGAGCTCACTGCGGATCTTCCCAATCGGCTCAGCTTAGAACGTCAAGATAAATCCGCTCGGCGAACTTGGCCGGGTCAGTGCTTCGCTTCATGACGTTCACTGCCTTGAGTTCGTCGGTGTAGAGTAGAAGCTGCTTCTTGAGCGTGGCCCCGACCGGGTGATTGTGGTGAGTATGGCTACGATACATGGTGGCGAGATCCTCTACGGATCCTCTCCCGCCGTAGCCCGAATAGATTGCTGCGGCATCGGCGGGATCGCTGGCAACTAGGTCTGCCCCCTCCAGTATCGATCGGGTCAGAGCGGCCGCCACCGGCATTTCGCTTCGGGTGAGGCTGCCACGTATCGCGAGAACGCAGCAGGTGCGGTCGGCGAATTCACCCGTCAAGTTCGTCGCGATCTCGTTGAGTTTGCCTTCCTTGAGCCAGAGGTAGGGCAGCGGATCAATCTCGGCCAGCGCCTGCACTTCGCCCTTGTCGACGGCAAGCGCGAGCAGATTGGCCGGGTACTGGCGCCACTCTACCTCTTGGGCCGGATCGATGCCCTTTTTGGCGAGGTAGATCGAAAAGAAGTTCTTCGCTGGGCTCGCTTGATCGCTAATCCCGATAGCCTTGCCGCGCAGGGATTCCAGGCTGTCAATATTCGCAGCCTTGGAGCCGAGGAGCCGGATGCAGCCGCCGTGCACACCGGCGGTGATCCGAACGTCGAAACCTTGCTCCAGCGGTTTGAGCCAGCGCAGGGCCAATCCCAAACCGGCATCCGCCTTGCCAGTTGCAATCGCCTCCAACAACTGGTCGGTCGAACCGCCGAAATTGACGAATTCGACATCGAGGTTGTGCTTGGCGAAGATACCCCGCTCCTTTGCGACTGCCGCAGCGACGGTGCACGCCGCGTTCGCATTCCAGGCGAGTTTGAGTTGGCGGGGTGGGCCCTGCAGCTCTTCACTGCTCGCTGCGGCGCGACAAATAAGAGGCTCGCCGGGAATATAAGACAGCGATCCAGTCCCGGATGCCGTCAGCGCGCGAGCCGCTCCAAACATTCCAAGCGGCGCCGTGGCGCCGAGGGTGCAAACCAACGTCAACACCGAGCGGCGGGAGAAGGCGCCCCGCTTCGCTTCGGACAGACCTTTCGTCAAGCTGTTGCCAATTTCGCGCTTTTCCATGTGTCACTCCCAAACTCGCGTGTGAATGGAATAGAACTGGGCGGCGCTTTGCGGGGCCTTAGCTCACCTCTCTTTGGGCATCATCCGAGCCCGTCTGCTACACAGGTGTGAAGAGCTTCACATTAACGCAAAAAATTGGAAGGAGATAGCCGCGCGGCGATTAAGGCTCTTGTCAATCGTGTTGACCTACTCACGGAAGCCTCTGTCGCATTTAGTCGCGATCGGCGGGGGTAGATGATCAAAATTTCGGTCGTGCGCACGCACCAGCATGGAGCCTGCGTTGCGCGAATTCAGCGACGCGGTCTAACTTCTAACGCTAAGTCAGCATGATCTGGGATAGTCGGCTGGTCGCAGCAGAACGGAAACTACTGGTTAGGCTTTGCGCTTTTGATCCATGTCGGCTTCCCGCTTGCTTGATCGCGGGAATGCCAATTGAGCCGGGGCATCCTTACAAGGAGGTCGCATGATTACCGCCGTTGTACGATACAAACTGCCGCCGCAGATCGACCACGCGACGTGTCGCGAGCACTTTCATAAGATCGCCCCCAACTTCCGCGAGGTGACGGGGCTGATCAGCAAGCACTTCATCTGGTCCGAAAGCGGCTGGGCGGGCGGCGTGTACCAGTGGGAGCGTATTGAGGATGCCAAGGCGTTCTACACCGGGCCGTGGCTCGAGGGCATCATCCAGCGCTACGGCATGAAGCCGCAGATCGATTTTTACGAGGTTTTTGCGGTAACAGACAACACGCGCGGTAAGGTTGAGCTGTTCGAGGAGGCCGTTGCTCCAAATGACCCCAGCAGATAGCTCTTCTGCCGCACTAGCGCGTAGAGGTGGCGTTGTATGAGAGGATAGCTGCGGAATCCTCACGTCATCGTAGGTAGCAAGTCCACGCCGCGACCGAATGCGACGATCACTCTGATCTTGGCTCTTCGGAGACGTGCCGATCAGGGCAAATGTCCGCGTTTCGCCAAGAACTGCCCTCCCCGTTAAGTCGCAGTTTGACCCAACCCGGACATATCTTGCACCGGAGACAAGTAGCCCTTTTGGGCGTCCGGTAAGGCCGCCGCCTCGCCGGACCGATTAAGCTTCGACCGCTTTAGTTGAATGTTTGCAGCCTCAATTTGAGCGATCCGTCGGCTTGGCGTTCGAAGACGTGCGTCGCCAAACCACTGAAGGGAGACGGCTTGCCCTCCTTGTCCTTACCCGTAGCGCTCCACTTGGCTGTGCCGAAGACTACCTTGTCGTCTCCGCCGGCATCGATCATCTCCAACTTGTGATCCGTCACACCGCTCGCGAAGAGTCCGGCAAAGAACTTCTCGATCTCGGCCGGCCCCGACGCGACCTGATGTGTGGGCGGCATCAATTTTGCCGTCGCGACATAGGAGGCGCCGATGGCTTTCTCGTCGTGCTTATTAAATGCGGCATCCCAAGCGGCGTAAGCCTTCTCCACGTCCCCCTTGGCGTCCGCGGCCAACGAAATTCCCGGCGCGCCGAGCAGACAAATGAGTAGTGTTGAAGACCGCTATAGGAATTTCTCGCGGCCCTGTGCTTTGATCTCGGTCTCCAGTTGCTGATCGAGCTTGTCGAGGCTTCGCCTCAAAACCTCGATTTCGTGCGGATCGAGCGCGGCCATGAGCTTGCGCTCGACCCGAACAACGAATTTCTCGATATCCTTGTAGACCTTGCGGCCATCGGTCGTGAGGCTCAGGCTGGCGCGGCGGCGGTCCGCTTTATCCACGTCACGATGAATCAGCCCTCGACGCACCAACAATTCGATGGAGCGCGCGACCTTGAACGCGTCGGACGAGGTCAATGTCGCAAGTTGCGTGGCCGTCAGCGGCTGATGCCTGGCAATGACCGCGAGGCTTCGCCAGGCCGGCATCGTCAGCTCGTAACGATCTTCGTACATGGGGGAGATGAAGCTGCCCAACCGCGAAGCGATGAGACCGAACCGGTATCCGGTCCAGTTCTCGAGCGGGAGGATCGTGCTGACCTTGTTCATCAAGACAATTTGCTCGCGGTGATGGGAGCAGAACCATAACGAGTTGCACTGCACCGCTCAACCGCTCGCTTTCCGGACGATCGCGTCATTGACGCAGGACCGCATTACTTGCATAATGCAAATAATAAGCATTCAAAAGAGCTAGGGAGGATCACCATGTCGAAATCGACTGACGGCCAGGATCTGACGCTGGTTGGCCCAGGTACGGTCATGGGCGAGATGATGCGGCAATACTGGATACCCGCCGCTCTTTCTTCGGAACTATCAGTCGACGGCGATCCAATGCGCCTGATGCTGCTCGGTGAGCAGCTCATTGCCTTCCGTGACAGCTCGGGCCGGGTTGGCGTGTTGGATCACCAATGTCCGCACCGCTGTGTCTCGCTGTTCCTCGGCCGTAACGAGCAGGACGGCATCCGTTGCGTCTATCACGGCTGGAAGTTCGACGTTGACGGCCGCTGCCTCGAAATGCCGAACGTTCCCCCTCCGCAGGATTTCAAGGAAAAGGTCCGCGCAAAAAGCTACAGGGTTCGCGAGTGCGCGGGCCTCATATGGGTTTACATGGGCGCGCGGGCCGAGGCGCCGCCGATGCCGATGCACGAAGCGCTGTTCGTTCCGGAGCAGGATCTGACCGTCACCATCCTCCAACGCGAAGCCAACTGGCTCCAGGGCCTCGAAGGCGATATCGACACGTCGCATTTCGGCTTCCTGCATGCCGGACACATCAACCCTGATGATTTCGAGGAAGGCCACCCGGCCCGTCATACGGTTTCCAACCGAGCGCCGGAGTACAAGGTCACCGAGACCGACTGGGGCACGATGTACGGCGCATTTCGGCCGGAAGCTGACGATCGAATGCACTGGCGAATGGCGCATTTCTCACTGCCGTTCTGGACCCAAACCCCGAACGCCGACTTTGCCGACCACGTAGTCGCCAAAGCGTGGGTGCCCATGGACGACACCCACACGATGCTGATCTCGATCTATGGCGGCCGCGCCAAAGGGGCGACTTACTCGAGTTCCAAGCTGAAATCCGGTGGCGGCATCCCCGGGGCCGACGGTCTCGATTATCTACCCAACACCACGGACTGGTATGGGCGCTGGCGTGCGGTCCAGAACATCGGCAACGACTGGCAGATCGATCGCGAAGCTCAGCGCACCAACAAGATCTACACGGGCATCCGCAACATCGTGATGCAGGACCAAGCCGTCACGGAAAGCATGGGGCCGATCGTCGATCACACCAAGGAACATCTCGCACCGAGCGACGTGATGATCGCGCGGACGAGGCGGCGCCTGCTCAACGCTGCACGGGCATTCGCCAACAGCGGCACCGTGCCGCCCGGCGTCGACGATGCCGAGGTGTTCTGGAACGCGCGCGCAGGCTCCTACTACGCTGACGCGAAGATCGACTGGCTCGAGGCCTATCAGGACAAGTTGAAGACCGCCATTCGCTGGCGTGCCCCGAGCCCGCAAGCCGCGGAGTAGCAACAATGGCCACGCCGGACCGGGAAAAGCGCGCGCGCATCACGCGCCGCGCTACGGTGTTTGGACTGACGGCCTCTTCGATCCTGCCGTCGATCATGGCTCCGTCGAGAGCGGAGGGTGAATGGTCCGCGCTGGTCGCCGCCGCAAAGAAGGAAGGCCGCGTGGTGCTCTACAGCGCGTTCGTCGGCCTTGCCGCGCACAAGGAGCTCAAGAAGGACTTCGAGTCCGCCTACGGAATCACCGTGGACATTCTCGAAGCGCGCGCGAGCGAAGTCCGGGAGCGCATCCGCATCGAGCAGGCCGCGGGCCGCAACGCAGCCGACGTCTCCGAGAACGGGCGGACCACGACCACGCTGCAGATCAAGGAGGAGCGTGTCTTCGAACCTCACGGCCCCCTCCCCAGCCTCGGCCGTCTCAAGACGGACTTCCCAAGCGACGGCATGCGGCTCCCTGTCTTTGCCATCGTCTACGGCATCCTGGCGAACACCATGCTGGTCAAGCCGGCGGACGAGCCGAAAAGCTGGCTCGACCTGACGGATCCGCGCTGGAAAGGAAAAATCCTCAGCGACGATCCGCGGACGCTCGGCGGCGGCGGCGTGCTCTTCTCGGTCCTGCAGGACCTCTACGGGCGCGCCTTCCACGAGAAGCTTGCCCAGCAGGACCTGAAGTTCAGCCGGGAGATACCCGCAAATGAGCGCCGCGTAGCGCGCAGCGAATACCCGCTCTACATCCCCGACAGCCTGACGTCGCTGCTTGAACTCAAGGGCCTCCCGGTCAAGTTCATCGCGCCGAAGGAGGGGCTGCCCTATGTCGGCTACGATCTCGCGCTGCTGAAGAATGCACCCCACCCCAACGCGGCGCGGCTGCTGATGGAATACTATCTGGGCAAGACGATGCAGCAGAACCTTGCGAGGCTCGGGCTGCTGCCGACCACGGCGGACGCGCTGACCGGTGTCGATCCCGCGGTGGCACAGATCGAAACAACGAAGCTTCTCGGCACCACGGATCCAGAACGCATGAACGAGATGCTGTTTTTGGCTCAGCAGATCTATCGCTGAGAGGTATTCCCGGCTTAAGGGGCTGCGCCGGCCTGCTCCGGCACAGCCCAAGCCGACTGCTGCGGAACGACGACGGTCACATTGTCTCCGACGGAGAAGCCACCGAACGGCGGCGCATCGACATTGAGGCGGCTATCGTCGGTCTGCACCACGACCGACCGGATCGGACCGCGGAAGATCGTATGCGCAATCTGTCCGGACCATCGAAGTTCGTGGTCACTGTGAGCCGCATCTGGGGCCGCGATACGGGCGTCCTCGGGACGAACCATGACGGTCACGGGCCGCCCGGGCCGGATCTCGCTTGCCGACTGGCACGCTCCACGCCAGCCCTTGCCGACGACGTTGAGCCGCACCCGATGATCGTCGATCCGCGTGCAGGCCTCCACACTGGCCTCCAGCAGGTTCGGTGTTCCGAAGAAGGCCGCCACGATCCGGTTTGCGGGATAGCGATAAATTTCCTCGGGCGCACCGATCTGCTGGATTCGGCCGCGATCCATCACGACCACACGGTCGGACAACGCCATCGCTTCGGCCTGATCATGTGTCACGTACAGGCTCGTCATGCCGAGCCGTCTCTGGATCGAACGGAACTCGTCGCCCATCTGCAGACGGAGCTTTGCGTCGAGATTGCTGAGCGGCTCGTCGAGCAGCAGCACCTTGGGTTCGAAGACGAGGGCCCGCGCGATCGCCACTCGCTGCTGCTGGCCGCCGGACAGCGCCGGTGCCGGCCGCTCGGCGAAATCCTGCATTTCGACGAGGCGGAGTGCCCTGGCGACGAGATCGCGTATCTCGGCCGCGGATTTGCGGCGCACCCGCAGCGGATAGGCGACGTTCTCGAAGACGGTCATGTGCGGCCAGATCGCGTATGACTGGAAGACCATGCCGAGCCGCCGGCGCTCCGACGGAACGAAAACGCCGCGAGCCGCATCACTGACGACCTCGTTGCCGATGCTGATGCGGCCACCGGTATTCTGCTCGAGGCCCGCGACCATCCGCAACGTCGTGGTCTTGCCGCACCCCGACGGCCCCAGCAGGGTGACGAATTCACCCTCGCTGACCCGCAGGTCGACGCCGTCGACCGCGACGAAATTACCGAAGCTCCGGCTTACCTTCTCAAGAACGACATTCGACATGGCACGATCCAAGCCTGGTCACATTCCACCGATACGGCTGCTGATGAACTTGAGTTGAACCCACCGGAAGACGATCACGAGAACCATCATGATGAGCCCGATCACGCTGACCTGCTCCGCGTTGCCGTTCGCCCACAGCTTCAGCAGCACGACAGACAACACCTCGGAGCCGACAGAATAGAGCAGAACGGATGCGCTCAGCTCGCGCATGATGCCGAAGAACACCAGCACCCATCCGACGGCGAAGGAAGGCCAGGCCAGGGCAAGGACGATGCGCCTCATGGTTTGCAGCCAGCTTGCGCCATGCACCCGGGAGCACTCCTCGAGGTCGAACGAAAGCTGCGCATATGCGCTCGACATCGCGCGCACCGAAAGCGGCGTCCCAAGCGAAATATAGGCCAGCAGCAGCGCCCAGATCGTGCCGTAGATCGGAATCGCGTGAGGCAGCAGAGCAAACCCCCAGAGAAACCCGACACCAAGGACGATGCCGGGCATCATCCACGGCAGCCAGGCCATCGAATCGATCAGCAACCGGCCTCGCCACTTCGTTCGGACCGAGACATAGGCGACGGTTGCGCCGAGCAACATCGTCAGCGTGGCGCCGACGAGGCCCAGGAACATTGTGTTGCTGAACCCGCGCCAGAACTCGCTGCTGCCGAATACCGCCTGATAGTGCTCGAGTGTCAGCATGTCCCACTGGTAGAACCCGAAGAACTTGAAGAACGAGCCGATGACGAGTTGTCCGACCGGGAGAACCACCGTCACCACAAAGAACAGAACGCAAAAGGAAAAGGTTGCCCATCGCCATGCACCGAGTTTCATCACCGAAGGCGAATAGCCCTTGCCAGTGATGGTCTGAAAACTTCGGCCGCGCAGCATCCGCCGCTGCAGAAGAACGATCAGGAACAATAGCGCCATGATGACGAAGCTGATCGCGGTTGCATACTGATATTGCGGCGGCGACCGCTGGTTGATCGAGTCGTAGATGTCCGTCGTGATGACCCTAATTCCCGCCGGTGAGCCGAAGAAGAGCGGCGACTCGAAATTCTCGATGCCGCGAATGAAGCTCAGGATATGGCCGCACCGGTCAGCGCGGGCAGCATAAGCTGCAGCGTGACAGAGCGAAAAGTTCGCAAGCGTGATGCGCCGCACATGGTCGCCGCCTCCTCGAGACTCGGATCCATCGCTCGGAAGGCGTCCACGATAAGAAGAAACAGGAACGGCACGGAATACTGCATCATGTGCCAGACTACGCCGCCATATGAATAGACGTTGATCGGCGCTGTCTCTGATCCCGTGACCCACTGATAGAGCTGATTGAGCAATCCGACCTGCGGATTGCCGAGCATGCCCCACGCCATTGCGGTCAGGATCGGGGGAATGAAGAATGGCAGCGTGATCAGGACTTCCAGAGCCCCCCGGAATGGCGTGTCGGTTCGCGCCAGTATCCAGGCGAGCAAGACGGCCAGGATTACCGAAGGGATGGTCTTGGCCAGGGATATGCCGACGGTGTTGAGGAGTGTCACCGCGCTTTGCAGCGTGATGACGTCGCGATATCCGTCCAAATTGAAAGTGCCGGCCATTCCCGGCGGCGTCGAATGCAGGCTTCCATAGAGCAGCATCGACAGCGGATAGACGGAAAGGAAGGCGAGAACGAGGACGAGCAGAGCGAGCGCCGCAAGGCGGCCTGCCGCAGTCGCCTGCAGCCACCGCCCGATCCCGCTCAGGCCGGTCGTACGCCTCTCGACGAGGTTGTTCACTCCCTCTCCGGCTGAAACGCTCATGGGTCTCTCAGGGGTAAAGCTTCTTGGCGAGATCCATCATCGAGGAGCGCTCAGCCAGCTTGGCGGGACCAATGATCTTGGCATTCACGAACTGCTGCGCGTCCGGATTGGCGCGCTCGGCGGCCGCGGCGTTCACCGGAAGCATCCAGGCGTTCGCGTAGAGCAATTGCGACTCGACGCTGAGGAAGTGGTCGATGAACAAACGCGCAGCGTTGGGATGCGGCGCGTTCCTGAGCACTGCGAGATCCATCTCCGCGAAAGGTGCACCCTCCTTCGGAATCACGACTTTCACCGGCAGCCCCTTCAGATCGGACGTGAAGGCAAAGATCTGCGGGATATAGATGGCGTACTCGCCGCGAGCCACGCGGCGCGCGTCGTTTCGCATATCGCGGCTGAACACGGGCTTTTGCTCGGCGAGCTTCTGGTTGAAGTCGGTGCCCATGGTCTTTTCCAGGATGGCGAACATGGTATTCCCGCTGCCGAGCGGCCGCATGTCGTCCGAGAGGATCTTGCCCTTCCATTTGGGATCGTTGAGATCGTTCCAGCTCGTCGGGATGTCCTGCTCCTTGACCAGCCGCGTGTTGATGAGGATGCCCATCGGCTGCATGAATGCCGGCACGCTGTATTCATTGGCCTTGAACGGCGGTCGCAAATGGGCGGCATTCGGGATCGGCGGCAGTTTCTGCACGAAATCGCCGTTCTTGAGTTGCTCCTCGATCATGGTCGTCGTGACCATTTCCGCGTCGCCCAGGAAGCGGCCGGCCGCCTGCTCGGTGCGGATGCGCTCGGAGAGCTCACTGGCACGGAGGTCGAGACTCTCGACCGGAATTCCGTACTTCGCTTCGAACGACTTGAGGACAGCCGTGAAGTAGGGAGCGCCCAAGGCCATGTTGTAGACCACGACCTTGCCTTCCTTCTTGGCGGCCTCGATGACCTTGTCCCAAGAACCGTCCTCGGCTTGCGCGGAGCTCAACAGACCCACGAAACAGGCGACAGCCGCCGACATTCCTAGCTTGAACAACACTTACTCCTCCCAATGCGCTTTTATTTGCTTAATTGATTCACTGGTCTTCAGACTTCCAAGACAACGTATTGCTTGTCGATCGTGACCTGAAACGTTTCGGCGCGCAGTTCGCCTTCGATCAGCGCGCCTCCGGGCTCGACTTTCAGCTCATAGCTTCGGACCTTGGTGCGATCCGGCTCGCACCATGACCGACCGGTTCGCAGATCGAATTCCCAGCCATGCCACGGGCAGCGCAACAACTCACCACGACGGCTGTATTGATAGTCACCGGGCCCCGTCGCCTCGACGAGCCCGACGATGCGCCCCTTGCACAAGGACGCCCCCTCATGCGGGCAACGATTGCCGACGGCGAAATACTCGCCCTCGACATTGAAGATTCCGATCTCGCGCCCATCGACCTGGACCAGCAGGCGCTGGCCCGGCGGGATCTGATCTACGGTCGCAACCACATGCCGCGCCATCAGTCCAACCTGTAGAACTTGCGCGCATTCTCATAGAGAAGCTGCTCGCGCTGGGCCTGCGTGAGGTTGGCGCGAAACGCGTAGCGCGGATCGTCGAAATCCCAATGCGGGTAGTCGGTGGAAAACAGCAGCCGGTCCCATCCGATCCTGTCGAACAGATCGATCAATTCGGCTGACGTCGCCGGCTCTTCCATCGGCTGCGTGCTGAACCACACCTGCTCGCGCACGTATTCCGACGGCGGCTTCTTCACATGGGGAACCTCGCTCCGAAGGCGCGCCCAGTGCTTGTCCATGCGCGCATTGAGCGACGGTACCCAGCCCAAGCCGCCTTCCATGATCACGACGCGCAACTCGGGAAAGCGCGCCAGGACCCCTTCGAAGACAAGGCTCGCCACGACCGCCTGCATGGTCTGGGCGACCGAGTGATGTTCCTCCATATAATAGGATGTCCATCCGCCGCCGGTCGATGGATGACCATTGGTGCCACCGACATGAATCGTGATCGGCAGGTTGTTGCGCACGGCCGCCTCATAGATCGGCCAGTAGCGTCGGCGTCCGAGCGGCTCGTCCGTCTTGGGCAGGATCAAGATCTGGGTAAAGTTGGGATCCCCTCCCCTGGAATCGATCTCGGCGACGGAGGCAACCGTGTCCTCCTGGGCGATCAGCACCGAGGCCCTCAAACGCGGCTCCTGCTTCACCCAGCGTTCGACCTGCCAGGTGTTCATCGCGCGGGTCAATGCGACGCCAAGGTCGAGATTTCTCTGACTGCCCGGATTCCACCGCAGGGGTATCAACATGCCCACCTCGATCCCGTTCGGATCGAGGTGCTGCTTCTTCATCAGGTCAAGGCTCGATCCCGGCGGCCCACCCTCCTCCGGATAGGCATCGATCCGCGCGGCGTCGGGCGACATGCGCGGATGCGACAGTGCCTCGGAGAAGGCGTGGCGCAGGTGACTGCCATAGACCGTGAGATGCTCGATCCATTGCCTTTCCAGATAAGGATGCACCTCGGTCCAGGACGTCATCGCCGGATGGATGTCGCAATCGATGACTTTCAGCTTGTAGTTCGAGGCCCGTGGCCGTTCCAGTTCAACGGTGCTCATGGCACAACCTCCATGATCTGATCGGCCGTGGCCAATCGCGAGTAAGTGGCGAGCGCATTTTCACTGGTGATCTTGCGGAAAAGCGCATCAGGGAGCCGGCCGGAGAGAACCGCATCCCCGTCGAAATGCCAATGCGGATAGTCCGTCGAGAACAGGAACAGTTCGTCCGACTTGATGTGATCGGCGAGCCGCATGATGGCCTCGCCGTCGTCCGCCGCATCGACCGGCTGGACAGTGAAGCGCACATTGTTACGGATGATCTCGGACGGCATGCGCGTGACCCACGGAACCTCGGCTCGCACGCCTTTCCATGTCTTGTCGGCGCGCCAGATGAACCCGCTCAGCCACGTCAACCCGGATTCGATTGCAACGACCTTGAGCCCGGGGAACTTCGCGAACACACCTTCCGATATCAGGCTTTGAAGCTGGCTCTCGAATGCGGCGGATTGCGCCACATAGTCCTCGACATAGTATGACGGCCACCCGACGGCGGTAGGCGCATATCGATAGGCGCTTCCTGCATGAATTCCGATCGTCAGGCCGAGGCGCTCGGCGCGTTCGTAGATGGGCCAGAGATGCCGCCGGCCCAGCGTCGTTTCACCGGACACCAGCATGAGCACCTGCACGAAGCGGAAGTCGTCGGCACGGCGGTCGATTTCCGCCACGGCGAGTTCCGCGTTGTGCGACGGGATCACGATCGAGGCGCGGAGCCGCGGATCTCGGTTGAGCCAGTGATCCCTGATCCAGTCGTTGGTCGCTCGGCAGAACGCTGCCGCCATATCCTCACTGTGAAGGACCTGCGCGCCGTAGAGACAGTTTAGAATTCCATAGCGCGGTCGAAACCGATCGAGCACATGGTCCTGCATCGCTTCGAGCGAGGAGCCCGCCTTCGCGCCGCCCGGGAGAAGCCAGTCTGGACGACAGGATAGTGGCGAGTTCTGCGGATAGCTGGTCAGGCTCAGATTGAGACGATCGAGCGCGCGGACGGAGACCATCTCGCGCCAATAGTCGTCCAGATATGGCAGGAGGACGCCCATTCCGGGCACCGCCGGGTGAAGGTCGCAATCGATTGCGCCGGCATACGTCCTCGCCTGATCAAGACCGGCGACCAAGCCGTTTCCTTCCATGTCACTCTCGCCACTTTTTTTCTTGGAATTGGGAGATTGGGCTCTATGTTGATATGTCAATAAATGTTTTGTCAAGAAATTTGATCTGGATCAATGCACTGCAAAATGCGGGACTTGGAACGAAGTCCATTGGAGATCTTCGAAAATGCCGGCGACCAAGAAAATCGAGAGGGAGAAAGCTTCGGACGAACGTTCCCGGAATGCCGGAATGCTGGCCCGTGAACATGTCGCCGTGCTGGTGTCGACCCTCGGCATGCGCCTCAACAGAGGCGCGACCGCGTATTACCGCGCGGCCTGGAACATCGGCATCGTGGAATGGCGTCTTCTCATGACGCTCAAGAGCATCGAATCCCTCAATGTCAGTGAACTTTCCGACGCCGCCGACATCGACAAGGCTGCAGCAAGTCGCAGTCTCGCCGTCCTGGCGGATCGAGGGCTGATCTCGATCGAGCAAACTCGCTCCCGTGGCAGAGCCGCCATCGCCAAGCTTACCCGCGAAGGTAGAGATTTCGCCACGAGAATGGCCGAAGCTTCGCGTAAGCGCGAGGCTCGGCTATTCAAAGATTTCTCAACCGCCGACAAACAACAATTGTCGCAACTTTTACATCAGCTTTCTAATGCCTTGGATCATGCTGATTGGGAGCACTGACGGATCCCACAGCAGCGGAAGGATCAAGTGAGCTACGATGCTCAAGTCCATCCCGCAGAACGTTTCTCGATAGGATGTCCCCGTCTCACTCACCGCAAGCGCGACGCTCTTGCCCCCCTTAGGGAGACGGCCGGCGGTTTCGGATCGCCCCCAAAGTCCTGCTAGGTGGTGCATTGTTCTGAAAGTTGTAGCCGTCTCTCGCTTTTCAACCCAGATCGGCCGCAACAATTCGTAGACGTGGCTAGGCTTGATCTCTGGGGTCGTGAGTTTCCAATTGCCGGGTAAGCGTACAGTTTGAGCGACGACGGCCATTGACCGCGATGCTTCGTGCTCCAGATCGACCAGTGCTCGCGCATGTAGATTTCGGCGCACAGCTCGAAAGTAGGCAGGGTGACCTTGGTCTCTCCGGCTTTCGCTTCCTCAGGCGCCGCTCGCTTCTCCACACGATGTCGACGCCGGGTGCGCTGCGATCGCCTTTGACACGAAGACGCGCTGCGTCGCGGACAAGCCGCGCGTCCTTTAGCGACACGTCCTTGAGCGATCCTAGACCGAGCCAGCGCGGCTTACCTTCTTTCCAGTACCGGTAGCACCAGTTCTTGCACTCGCGATGACGAGGTAGAGACCGTCGCCGTTGTTGTTGCTGGCTGAGAAGATGATGACGGCACTGCGAAAATGCGAATAACTTCCGTTGGTCACTTTTGAGGGGCTGTGTGATAGGCCAAGCGGTCTCCCATCCTCAAGCAAGTCGATCTGGTCGGACCACTGTCAAAGTCTTGGCACTGGCCTGTTTCCGGCGACAGTGGCCTAGTTTGAAATGACAACGTGGCCCGTTTTGTTCTGGGCCAACCATACGGTGTATTCACGGGCGGAACACGCCGTCATAGATTGCCGAACTTTCCCGGTCTTGGCACGATCTGCAATAGACGCCGCATTCTGACGGGCAATATCATTTCCCGTTTCAGGACTATGGAGGGCGGGCGCGCTTCGCGGGCTAGCTCTTAGTCCTTATTCCTGACCGCCTCAGCTAGTATGGCGTAAAGCTGGCGCTTGCTGAGCTCTTTGGGCTGCCGCTTCTCCCGTGGTTTCGACACCTTCTTACCCACAGTGCGGGCACAAGCGGCGGACAATGCCGCTCTCTTCCGGTCTACCCCTGTGAACGGAAATCGTCAGACTGCACCGGCATGTATCACGCGGGCCAAAACCGGACCCGTGCACCGCAGAAAATGATGGCGCATGATCTACTTATCCTATCGGTTCTGGGATGATCCTTAAGGTGGTTGAAGATCTCGGGAAGCGGATGAGCCCGAATTTTTCGAGCAGGAAGGGCATCTGCGGAACCTAACGTAACATCAGACGTTCTTCCGGCGTATGAGCAGCGCCGTCGCCCCGGCGCAGCCTGCGCAGAGGCGTCGCGCTGTGCTGGTCGGAGAGAAAGCTCATGAGACTCACTCTTTCGGTCATCAAGGCTGACGTTGGCTCAGTCGGCGGGCATACGAAACCATCTTCACGCATGATGGCAGCTGTCGAGGGCGAGGTCGCGAAGGCGATCTGCAATGGTCTGTTGATCGACGGTTTTGTCTGCCACACCGGCGACGACATTGCGATCATCATGACGCACACTCGGGGCGAGGGGAGCTCCGAGATCCATCAACTCGCCTGGAAGGCGTTTCTTGCGGCCACTTCGGTTGCAAGGACTTCCGGTCTCTACGGCGCCGGCCAGGATCTTCTCGCAGACGCACCTTCCGGAAACATTCGCGGTGCCGGCCCGGGCGTCGCCGAGCTCAGCTTCGACCACAGCCTCTCGGGGCCGAGACCCGCGGAATCATTCATGGTGTTCGCCGCCGACAAATGCGGCCCCGGCGCCTATAACCTGCCGCTCTACCTCGCCTTCGCTGATCCCATGTATTGCGCCGGGCTGATGCTACCCCCGATGATCAAGGGATTCCGTTTCCATGTCATCGACATGGACCACACGGCGGGCGACAGCGTGATCGAACTCGATGCGCCCGAGGACAACTACCACATGGCCGCGCTGCTCCGCGACAACGAGCGCTTTGGCATTGATCGCATCGTTTCTCAAACATATGGCGAGGTTGCCGCCGCCGTGTCGGCGCAACGTCTTCACGCAATCGCAGGCAAGTACACCGGCAAGGACGATCCGGTCGCAATCATCAGAAACCAGGGAATTTTCCCGGCGCCCGAGGAGATTATCTCGCCCTTCGCCAAGGCACACTTCGTGGGCGGCGATGCGCGCGGCTCGCATGTGATGCCGCTAATGCCCGTGCCGCTCAATACACCGGTCACTGGCATGTACTGCCTGCCGATCGTTTCTTGCGCTGGCTTTTCGGTCGACAAGGACGGCCGCTTTTCCGAGTCCTATACCGATTTCTTCGACAACCCGGCGTGGGACGAGGTGCGCCGGCGCGCGCAACGCAAGGCAATCGAGATGCGCAGCCAGGGCTGGTCCGGCGCTGCGATGCTGCCCTATTCTGAGCTGGAATATGGCGGCTTCCGCGACACCGTATCCGCACTCGTGAAGCAATTTCGGCTGCGTGAGGAGCGCAAGCCGGAAGCGGCCGAGTAGCGAAGCTGCGCTGTGCATTATTACGACCTGCCAATGCTGGGAGGTTTGGCTTGGCGAAAAGACGCATCGGCATTCTCACGGGCGGCGGCGACGTCGCCGGCCTCAACGCAGTCATCAAGAGCGTGACTTATCGCGGCAGTGAGAACGACATCGAGGTCGTCGGTCTCCGCCGTGGTTGGGAGGCCCTCACGCACTTGAACCTCGAGGACCCGACCAGCAGGTCTCACTATGTCATCCCGCTCAACCGTGAAAACACTCGCACTATCGACCGGCGCGGCGGCACCGTGCTGCACTCGAGCCGCATCAATCCGTCCAAAATACAAAAGCTGCCCGATCATCTCGTCGGCAGGGACGTTCCAGTCTCCCTGAGTACCAAGGACGGCATCGTAACCAAGACCTGGGACCTCACCGGCCAGGTGCTGGCGAACCTTTCGGGGCTCGGAATCGAACACCTGATCGCCATCGGCGGCGACGACACGCTCAGTTATGCGGCCAAGCTCAACGAACTAGGCGTCAAGATCATCGCCATCCCGAAGACGATGGACAACGACGTCCGCAACACCGAGTACTGCATCGGCTTCTCGACCGCGATCACCCGCGCCAGCGATGCCATCCAGCGACAGCGCACCACTGTCGGCTCGCATGAGCGAATTGGCATTTTCCGCGTCTTTGGCCGCGATGCTGGATTCACAGCGCTCTACGCCGCGTATGCGACCTCGATACGATGCGTCATACCGGAGTACAAGGTCAACCTCGACAAACTGATCCAGCTGCTCCTCGAGGAGAAGCGAGCGAACCCAAGCAACTACGCGCTGATCGTGCTCAGCGAGGGTGCCGAGTGGGAGGGCTTCAACCTGCAGGAATACGGCGAGCCTGACGCCTACGGTCACCGCAAGAAGGCCAACGTGGCGGAATCGCTTGCCGACGAGATCAAGCGGCGCGCCGGCGAGGAGACGATCACCTCCGACCTCACCTACGACCTGCGATCGGGCGATCCGGACTTCATCGACAAGCTTGTGGCCCTGACTTTCGGCAACATGGCCTACGATGCCATCCTGGAAGGCAAGACCGGCCTCATGTCGGCGCTGGTAGAGGGCTGCTACGACCTCGTGCCCATCCCTGACGCCAAGCTCGGCCCGCGCAAATTGGACGTCGCCAGCAGCTACAACACGGAGCGCTATCGCCCCATCTACGGCAACAAGCAGGGGTTGCCGATCTTTCTCAACCGCGCGTCATAGATAGATGGTGACCCAAGCGCCGGCATGACTGGTTGCTGCGGGTGCGTCGCAACCGGCCTTGTCGCCGCCGCGCCACCGAGATCGGGGAGACGGCTCATGAGGACCTTGCTGCTGCTCGTGCTTTCTATGGTGACCGTCGCGCGCGAAGTGACCGCACAGGACGCGCAATGCGTCCTCGAACGCGCCGCCATGGTCGAAACCATCCGGTCCTACGCCCGGTCTCACGTCAGTGTTTTGGGACAGCAGGGGCTGTCGGGGAGAGTCCTTGAGGCCATGGGGCAAACACAACGCCATCTGTTCATCCCTGAGCGATCTTGCTCCATCGCATACGCAGACATGCCGCTTCCGATCGGCGCCGGCCAGACCATATCGCAGCCATTCATCGTGGCCTTGATGACTCAGCTAGCTCACGTCGCGCCCGATGATGTTGTGCTCGAAGTCGGTACGGGTTCGGGCTATCAGGCTGCCATCCTTGCGCACCTGGCGCGAAAGGTCTGCACCATCGAGATCATCCCGCAGTTGGCCGCAGCCGCAGCCAAAACGCTCAAGGACCTCGCGTATGACAATGTGAGCGTTCGGCTTGGCGACGGCTATGCTGGCTGGCCCGATTGCGGTCCTTTTGAAGCAATCATCGTCACCGCAGCGCTCGGGCACGTACCGGCGCCGCTGATTGAGCAGCTCAAATTGGGTGGCCGGTTGGTGATGCCGGTGGGACCTGCCTACACCACTCAGCAGCTCACGGTGGTGGAAAAAACCGGCCCGGGCAAGACAACAACGCGCGCCGCCAGCCTCGTGCGGTTTGTACCCTTTACGCGCTCATCAGATTAAAAGCCAATCGACGTTTAATTCTTGAGCAGCACTTGCGCAGTCGCCTCGCTGGCTGGAGCCTTGCGGAAAGCGCCAGCTGTTCGAACCTGTCGGCTTCGGGTCAAAAGCTGCACTGACCGCCGCGAAGTCCAACTTCCGCTCTGCCCCTGTTGACGGACATCGTCAGACGGTCAGTCAGGTCCACCATCAGTTGTAACTCAAAAAGACCCGCGCGCGAAGGGGAACCGAATGCGCTAGGTCGCATTTCTAGACGTACAGGCACACTTGCTACGTCAAGCTGACCCTTTCACGACAACTTCCGAAAGGATGGCGACCATGCCACGGGTGAAGCAAGCTGCGAAGCACGCACGCGCAACCAAAGCCGCCGCCGTGACGGCACTCGGTACGGCCGGACTGGGTCTCTCGCTGGCGGGGAGCGCATCCGCGCACACGATACCCACTGCTCATATCCCGCATTCTGACAACATCTCGCCCAATCAGCGCTTCGTTCTTGGCGAAGAGGAAATGGCCGACGTCAGTCTCGCCACGTTCTATCTCTTCGATAAGGAAAATGCTGGAAGCGACGTGCAGCTAGCCGCCGTTGTTGTTCGCCGAGGTTGCGGTGGTTGCCGTGGCTGCCGTGGGTGCCGAGCTGTGCGTGGTTGCGGTGGCTGCGGGGGTTGCGGCGGCTGCTGCGCACGCTGGGGACGGTGCCGCTGGTGCTAAGTTCCACGACCTAGCGGATGAACGATAAAACTTAACGAACAATCGTGCGGCATCTCCGCCGCAGGTCGGCGATGATATCCCCCCTGTAGCCTGCTTCTCAGTACATCCGTGAAACCGAAGCGTCGACCGATGTTATAGGGTCTTCAGATTTTCAGCGCTCGTCTTTCCGCGCCTCGGATCGGTCTTCTCCTCGAAGGAGACCTTCTGCCCTTCGGCTAGTCCATGAAGGCCCGCACGCTCGACGGCGCTAATGTGAACAAATACATCCGGCCCACCATTGTCCGGCTGAATAAAGCCAAAGCCCTTCTGGCCGTTGAACCACTTCACGACACCCGTTGCCATTATCCGTCTCCAACAATACCCACGAAAGAGTTCGTTACCCACAATCCGTGTGAGCAAATTCGATCCAGCGATGTCTTGGAAAGGCCCCCTCGGGGCGCGGCCATCAAGTCATTCAATAGGTCGAACCCCTTCACCATACCACCGGTGGCATGGGTTGCCACGGGAATGAGATGAGAGGGCGCCGCGGCTGGCCTCGGGTTCCGCGGCCTTCTCGAAGGGACTGTTCACGGCCCGCAAAACCTTGATTGCAATCAGCGGGCCGGCGGGCTTCTCTGTGCGGCGCACGCGCCACAAATGCTGTAAGGAACACAATGCCCTACATCTTCTCGATCAACGACGACGTTCATCATCAAGCCCAGCGACCGCAGGGCCGCGCCGACAATGGCGGACGGACCGTCTACACTATTGTTGCATGCCTCCCGATTGAGGCGGACGGACGCATTCGTTACCGCATCAAAAGCAAAACCGAGAATTTCGAGCGTGTTGTAACTGAGGATGAACTCAGTCAGTGGCTACGGCAGTAGGCGCGACAGTGGGCCTGTCGGTTGGTACACAGGGGAGATCCAGCTCAACCTGCTTGCGGTCCTCCTCGCGCCGCGAGTGCAAACACCGCCTGTATCGGATCAAGCTCAAGGCCTCTCTTCGTTGCGTGTTCAGCCCGAACTATGCAGCCCCTGTGTTCCCCAATGAGCGCCAAAGGAGCCGCGGCGCTAATGGCCCGTGGCGTGCCGGTTCATTTCCTCCAGAAGCTCGCGCATTGCGTCGAACTGCGTGCCAAAGCCTTTCCAGTCGCCGGACTTCAATCGTTCAACGGCCTGATTGTAGCGGTCGAGCGCCTCCCGTGCCTGACTTGCCGACGGGCGTGCGACAGGCATTTCCTCCTTCGTGTTCGAGACCGGCCGCACCGCGCCAGGCTCGATAAACAGTGCTGACAAGGCCTCGTCGAGCGTCTCCTTCATCACCACATGTTCACCATAGGCTGCGATCACGCGTTTCAGCTCCGGCAGGTGTCCGTGCTCCGCTCGCAAATAGAGCGGCGTTACATAGAGGATCGAGTTCTCGATTGGGATCACAAGCAGGTTCGCACCGCGTATCACCCGCGAGCCCATCTGATTCCACAGCGTGATCTGCTGCGATATATCGGTGCTCTGATTGATCCGCGCTTCGATCTGGAACGGCCCGTAGACGAGCTTCTCCTTGGGAAACTCGTAGACAATCAGCTTGCCGTAGTCGGGTGCGTCGCAACGCGCGGCGAGCCACGCGATCATATTGTCGCGGCGGCTTGGCACCATGGGAAGCATGAGGAAAAACTCGGCCTGCGGCTCGCCGGGCAGTCGCATGATGATGTAATATGGGGCCATCGTCGCGATGCCGCCGCCGCCCGGCTGGCGCGGGAACTGCCAGAGATCCTCGCGGTTATAGAAAACGTCAGCGGCCTCCATGTGATAGCTCTGATAGAGCTGCGCCTGAATCAGGAACAGGTCCTCCGGATAGCGAATGTGCCTCTGCATATCCGCCGGCATGGCCGAGAATGGCTTGAACAGGCTCGGAAAGATACGCCGATAGGTCGCTGCAATCGGATCGCCGGTGTCCATCAGGTAAAAGTCGACGGTCCCGTTATAGGCATCGACGATGACCTTCACTGAATTGCGAATGTAGTTGATATCCTCGTCTTGCGCCGGCTGCGCGGAGGGGAAGTAGGAACTCACCGTGTAGGCGTCCTGCATCCAGAACATCCGCCCATTGCTGATGACCAGATAAGGATCGTGATCGAGCCTGAGGAACGGGGCGATCGTTCGTACTCTTTCCCCGATATTGCGCCGGATCATGATACGGCTGTCGATCGTGATGTAGCTTGAGAGCAGTAGGTTCGGGTCGTTGAAGTAGTAAGCGAACAGGCCTCTCCACACCATCGCTCCTATCGGAACGCCGCCCGTACCGTCATAAGCCGCGTAGACATTGTCCTTTCCCTTCGGATAGTCGAACTCCGGCGTGCTCCCTTTGACGATGACGTAGTTGTCGCTCCGTTCGCCGTAGTAGAGGCGCGGCTCGTGGATTTTGGGGCCTCCATCCGCGACCGGAGGGATATCCCGCAAATAGAGCAGCGGTAGCCCCTCGGTGCTTTTGCGCGTGACCGGGCTCATCACCGCGCCATTGCCGTGAGTAAACAGCACGTGGCGATTGACCCATGTCTGGGCATTCGGCGGCAGCAGGGAGGGCCGCAATTCGCGAGCCGAGAGCATTACGCTTTGGTAGGAGCCATCGAGCCAGTAGCGATCAACATCAAGATCATGGAATTTGTAGTAAGTGCGGATCTCTTGCAGCTGCGCGTAGGTGTCCGACAAGGGCAGCCAGTCCCACAGCCTGATATTGTCAATTGTCGCCTTGTTGGCGTCGAGCGTCTTGAAGCTAAGCTTCTGTTCCGCCGCAAACGGCTTGGCTGCGATCTGATCGAGATTGTATGCCTGCCGGGTGAGCGCAATGTTGCGTTCGATATAGGGCCTTTCCAGCTCCAATTCGCTTGGTTTGACGAAGAACTCCCGGAACAGCACGGGAATCACGCTGGACAGCACGAAAGACCCGATCACGACAAGCAGGAACGCGGCGGCAGGAAGCCGGTAGGTGCGCACCCGCAAATTTGCCCACGTGGCGAACGCCGCGATGACCGAAAGTCCGATCATCAACCACAAGGCCGGGAGCCTCACGTGGACATCGGTGTAGCTTGCGCCGACGACCACACCGTTGTCGCCGTAGAGCAGCAGATAGCGATCAAGACCATAGGACCAGGCCTTCACCGCAAAGAAAAGACCGAGCAGCACTGAGCCGTGGGCAATCGCCATCGACGACATTGATCGACGATGAAGGTCGTATTCGATATCGCCGTGCACCCAGTAGATCGCCGCGGCGAAAAGCGCGCTCAGAGCGAGCGCGAGCATCATCCAGTTTTTGATGAGGATATAGGCGGGCAGCGAGAAGAGATAGAAGCCGATGTCCTTGTTGTAGAGCGGATCGTCTGCGCCATATGGCACCTGATAGACAAACCGCAGGAAGACGCCCCAGTTGCCGACTTCTGCGGCGGCGACGAGCAGAGCGAGCAAAGCTGCCCCACCTACGATCAACCGGGACCATGGCAGTCGATCGCGTAAAAGCGCAAGCAAATCTGGCGGCGCGTTGCCCGCGAAGTTCCACACCGAAGCAGTGACAAGCTGTGTCGACCGCCGTCGGGCAAAGCGCAGTGCGAACCATCCGTTCACCCAAAGGATGATGGCGGTTCCGGTCCATGCCGCAAGAAAGATGACGGTTTTCGCACCGATTGTCGTCCAAAAAACCTGCTGATAATTGATCGAGGAAAACCACAGCCAGTCGACGAGGAGGTCGCTCGCGAGCCAGAGCAGGATCAGGCAAACCCCAATGACAGCGGCCGCAATAGTGAGCCCGACCACGGCACTCTGCCTTGGTACCTTCCGTTCGGGTCCGGTGATCCCGATCGTCATGGCTTGATCATAGCGGAAATGAGGGACGCCCGCCGCTCGATTTCGCGGTCGGAATAGCGCCTCAAGGCGGGGGCACGGGTGCTCGAACCTGGGTCGCCAGGATCGCGAAACAGCGCAAAGTGGCGAGGTCCGCCGCGAATTCCCATTCGGCCTCGGTCGGAAGTTCCTTGCCTGCCCACTTGGCAAAAGCCTCGGCGTCGTTGAACGCCACATGCACGACCGGGTGCTCGTCCAGCTCGCGGATCGAGCTGCCCGGTCCGTAAGGCCGCCGCCAGCAGAAAATTTGTCATAATTCAAAGGCGCGCGATGTACCGATCATCGGCGCGACCTAAATGATCTGCGGACAGTTTTCTTCCTGACGGCTCAGCGATTGCGCCAACGAGTCGCGATGATTGCCTATGTTGTTTCGTCAAACTACTGCTCGACAGCTGACTATGGTCGCTCCGTTCTTGTGGTAGATTCGGCGGCGCTATCGTGCCAACCGACCAACCAACGATCGGATTTTGACACGTGCTGATTCAGTTGTCCGCAGGTTGCTCGCTCATATAAACTCCCCCCCGATCTCCTGCGGAGCCTTGCCATGAAAGCCTTCTTGCTCGCCTGCGCAGCCGCAATTGTGATCGCGGCGGCCGGTTTTGTCGTCCTTGACCAGATCCAGGAACCCGTCCAACAAGCGTTTGCGACGACGGGCGTGCGGCTCTGACCAAGCGCCTGGCACATTTATGGGCCGCGCGATCCCTACTCCGCCGCGGTGGCCGCCGGCCGGGGCCGTGCATTCGCTTCGGCGCGCGCATTCTGCTCTTCAAGCCAGAGCCCATGGTGCTCCTTGGCCCAGTTGACATCGACAGTGCCGCTGCCCATTGCCTCGAACGCGCCTTCCATACCGATCGTCCCGATATAGATGTGCGCCAGCATCGCCGCGATGAAGAGCATCGCCACGATGGAGTGAACGATCTGCGCGAACTGCATCCCTTCGATACCTGACAGATAGAACGGGAACATCAGCACATATCCGGTGGCCGCCACCAGGCCTCCGCCGATGACCACGATCCAATAGATCGCCTTCTGGCCGGCGTTGAAACGATAGGCCGGTGGATGATCGTGACCAACTATACCGCCACGGCGCTTGATCCAATCGACATCCGCCTTGTTCGGGACGTTGCCAGCGATCCACATCAGGAAGATCAGCACGACTCCGATGGTGAACGGAAAGCTGAGGTAGTTGTGCGCATACTTCGCCCACTGCGACCATTCGGAAAACGCCTCGTGGCCAATCAGCGGCAGGAGCAACGGACGGCCGAAGGTGATGTTCAATCCGGAAATCGCCAGAACGACAAAGCAGGTCGCAGTCATCCAATGCACGAAACGCTCGAATAAGGAAAAGCGCACGATTGTGCGGCCGGATCGTCCGCTTTCCAGACGGACCATGCCGCGCGTCAAATAGAAGATCACGAGAACCGCCAGCATGCCGAGGATGGCAACCCCGCCAATCCAGCGCAGCGCCACGTTGCGGAATTCACGCCACTCGCGGCCAGCCGGCTGCATGAGCACGCTGGAGCGCTGGTCGGGAATGCTGACGCGCCCCTGGATCCGGTCCATTTCCTGGAGCAGCTGCCGCTCGTTAACCGAGCTCGCTGTCGGATTGACCTGCTGGGCCAGTGACGGTGCCGGCGCCGCAATGATCAACAGAAGCAATGCCCACGCGCCGATGGTGACTGGAATGAACCTTCCGGATGACGACATGAACTCCTCCTCGGCATCTGCGCCGCGTGGCCGCGGCCTGCTTCAGGACTCGATCGTCTCGCGATAGGCGGTTTTCCAGCCCCATGCGCCCGAGCCGTAGCCGCGCTTCAGTACGCGCTCTCTGTAGATCTGGGCGATGATCTCGCCATCGCCGGCGAGCAGCGATTTTGTCGAGCACATCTCGGCGCAAAGCGGCAGCTTGCCTTCGGCAAGCCGGTTCGCGCCGTATTTCTCGTATTCCTCCTTGCTGCCGTCGGCTTCGGGACCGCCGGCGCAATAGGTGCATTTGTCCATCTTGCCGCGGGAGCCGAAATTGCCGACCTTCGGATATTGCGGCGCGCCGAACGGACAGGCGTAGAAGCAATAGCCGCAGCCGATGCAGAGGTCCTTGGAGTGCAGCACCACGCCGTCGGCGGTGGTGTAGAAGCAGTTCACCGGACACACCGCAGCGCAGGGCGCATCGGTGCAGTGCATGCAGGCCATCGAGACCGAGCGTTCGCCCGGCTTGCCGTCATTGATGGTGACGACACGACGCCGGTTGATGCCCCAGGGGACCTCGTGCTCGTTCTTGCAGGCCGTCACGCAGGCGTTGCACTCGATGCAACGGTCGGCGTCGCAGAGAAATTTCATACGTGCCATCGTCGTTGCTCCTTATGCCGCCGCGATCTGGCAGAGAGTGACTTTCGTCTCCTGCATGTTGGTCGCGGGATCATACCCGTAGGTGGTGATCGTGTTCGCGCTTTCGCCGAGCACGATCGGATCGGTGCCCTTGGGGTAGTTGCTGCGAAGATCCTTGCCTGCGAGCCAACCGCCGAAGTGGAAAGGCATCCAGGCAACGCCCTTGCCGACACGCTCGGTGACGAGCGCCTTCATCCTGGCCCTCGAATTGTTCTCTGCGCCCGTGACCCAGACCCAGCCACCGTCCGTGACGCCGCGCTCGGCGGCATCGGCTGGATTGATCTCGATAAACATGTCCTGCTGCAATTCGGCGAGCCAGGGGTTGGTGCGCGTCTCCTCGCCGCCGCCCTCATATTCGACCAGACGGCCGGACGACAGGATGAGCGGAAATTGCTTCGCGATCCCCTTCTCGACCGCCGCCTTTTGCACCGAGAAGCCGATATTGGGCACCCGGAACTGCTCGGCGTCGGGCAACGTCGGATATTTCGCGACCAGGTCGACGCGCGGCGTGTAGATCGGCTCCCGGTGTACCGGAATGGGGTCGGGCAAGCCGAACGCATTCATCCGCGCCTTGCCGTTGCCATAGGGCACGCAACCATGCATGAGCGCGACACGCTGGATTCCGCCCGACAGGTCGAGCGACCACGACACCACGTCTGGCTTGGCCGGGTTGATCTTGTTGATAACAGCCATTTCGGCTTCCGTGAGCTCCGTGTCCCAGCCGAGCTTCTTCAGGCTCGCCAGCGTGAATTCCGGATAGCCGTCCTCGATCGCCGAACCCTTCGAGTACGAGCCGTCCGCGAGCAGGCTGACCTTGCGCGTGGTGCCGTCGGGCAGCTTCTCTTCGCGCTCGACGCCAAAGCGCGGACGGAACGTGCCGCCACCGTCCATCACGTGCAGATTGGTGTTGTAGAGCAGCGGCGTGCCCGGATGCTTGACTTCAGGTGATCCCCAGCACGGCCAAGGCAGACCGTAATAGTCGCCGCCGACCTCGGGATCGTCCTTGGGCGCCCGCATCGTCAGCATGTCGAACTTCGCCTGGTTCTTCATATGCGCCTTGAGGCGCTCGGGCGATTGCCCGCAATATCCCGTCGACCAGCTGCCGCGGTTCATCTCACGCAGCACATCCTCCGCCTCGGGCAGATTGTTCTCGACCTTGATGTTCTTGAACATCTTGTCGGCGAAGCCGAACTTCTTCGCCAGGAGATAGATGATCTCGAGGTCGTCCTTCGATTCGAAGATCGGCTTCACGACCTGCTCGCCCCATTGCAACGAGCGGTTCGAGGCAACGCGCGAACCCTTGCACTCGAATTGCGTGGCAACCGGGAGAATGTAGACTCCATCCTTGCGTCCCGCCTCGACCGAGAGCGAGGCCCAGGTCGTCGGATGCGGGTCGGCGATGACGAGCAGCTCGAGCGCCTTCAGGCCATTAAGGGATTCAGGAATGCGGGTGATGCTGTTGCTGGCGTGCCCCTGCACGAACACGGCCCGCACATTGTCCCTCTGCGCGATCCGATCTTTTGGCAGCGTCACCGCTTCGAACCAGCGGGTCAGCGGGATGCCGGGCGTTTCCATGATCTGCTTGGAGTCGAAGCGCGACTTCAGGAACTCATGGTCGACTTCCCAAACCCGCGACCAGTGCTTCCACGCGCCTTCGGCGAGCCCGTAGTAGAACGGCAGCGTGACGATATCGAGCCCGACATCGGTCGCGCCTTGCACGTTGTCATGGCCACGGAAGATGTTGGCGCCCATGCCCGCTCCACCGACATTGCCGGTCATCAGCAGTGCGATGCAACTGGCCCGCACGTTGGCGGTGCCAACGGTCTTCTGGGTCTGGCCCATGGCCCAGATCAGCGTCGCCGGCTTCTCGGTAGCAAACATCTTGGCGACGCGCTTGAGCTGCTCGCCGGGAATGCCGGTGACACGCTCGACTTCTGCCGGATTCCACTTCTCCACTTCTTTCCGGAGATCATCGAATCCATAGACCCGCTGTCGGATGAACTCCTTGTCTTCCCACCCGTTCTGGAGGATGTGCCACATCATGCCGTACAGCACCGGGATGTCGGTGCCCGGCCGCATCCGAACATATTCGGTCGCGTGTGCCGCGGTTCGCGTCAGGCGCGGGTCGATGACGACAAAGTTGGCCTTTTGAAGCTCCTTGCCCTCAAGCAGATGCTGCAACGATACAGGGTGCGCCTCGGCTGGATTGCCGCCCATGATGACCTGGGTCTTGGCATTGCGGATATCGTTGAAGCTGTTGGTCATCGCGCCGTAGCCCCAGGTGTTGGCCACGCCGGTAACGGTCGTTGAATGGCAGATGCGCGCCTGATGATCGGTGTTGTTGGTTCCCCAGAACGCGCCGAGCTTGCGGAACAGATAGGCGCCTTCGTTCGTCATTTTGGCCGAGCCGAGCCAATAGATGGAATCGGGCCCAGATTTCTCGCGGACTTCCAGGAGCTTGTCGCCGATCTCGTTGATCGCCGTATCCCAGGAGACACGCGTCCACTGCCCGCCCACAAGCTTCATCGGATAGCGCAGCCGCCGCTCGCTGTGCACGAGCTCGCGCACAGAAGCGCCCTTGGCACAATGTGATCCGCGATTGATCGGGGACTCCCAGCTCGGCTCCTGGCCGATCCACACCCCATTCAGCACCTCCGCCGTCACGGTGCATCCAACCGAACAATGCGTGCAGACGCTCTTGCGAACGGTTGCTCCCGATGTGAGGGGACCTGCCACTGCTGCTTTCGCCTTGCGGACGCCGCCGACCGGCAGCGTGCTCACTGCGGCGAGAGCGCCGCCACCAAGGCCAGACCGGAGCAGGAAGGTGCGGCGGTCGAGACCATTGGTTTGCCCGGACAAACCTCCCGCGATTGATCCGCGTGAAGCGGATTCGGAACGCTGTTGTGTTCTCCTGATCAGCACGGCCGCCTCCTCTCAACCCGGATAGCGATTGACACGGTAGTACGCCTTCACATGATCGGTCTCCTTGTAGCGCGCCTTGCGTTTCTCATCGTCGGTCTCGCTGTCCGCCTGAGCAGGCGTGATCAAGGGCGTTGCCAGCGTCGCGCCCGCACCGACCGTGCCGATGCCGACCTTGCGAAGGAAATCGCGGCGTCCGACTGTCGTTCTCTGCTCGTCCCTCATCGCATCTCTCCTGGACCAGCGGCGCTGGTCAGTTGACGAACGTGAAAGCCTCGGATTCGATTTCCAGAAAATTTCGTCCAAGTGTTCCGACCGACCGGTAGAATTTGGCGTTTTCCGCCTTCTCCATGTCGGCAAACAAACGTCCCATCCAGCGGGACACATGCTTCTCGAAGAATGTGCGCTGTGCTTCCGTTGGCACCGGGAAGCGTGCCACCGCAAGGCCCGCCATGATCTCGCACAGCGTCGCCGCGTGATCCTCGGGCTCAAAATTGCTCTCGACCCGCTCAATGCCGAGCGCGGCGAGATCGTCGCGCAGGCGCGACAGCGGACGTTCGTGGAGAAAGCCCGTCAAGTAATAGGATGCGTAAGGCAGCAACTCGCCGCGACCCAGACCGACGAAGAGGTCAAAATATTCGCGCTCGACCTCGGATACGGCCGCTACCGATGCAGCTTCTGCAAGGGTTGCGTGGGCGCGTCCAAGCGGCGTCGCATCGCCATGCAGTTGCGCGATCTGCTCGAGCAATGCCGCCGACGGCGCGGACGAGAGCAAGGTTGCAAGCAGCGCGTATTCCTGCGCGCGCGCGGCATCGGTCGGATCAACCGCGTCGTCCGGCGCGGCCGGCTCGCTATAGAGATCGGGACGAAGCACTTCGCGCAACACACCCGTTGCGCCTTCGACCGCAATCACACGTTGCGCGGGCACCCTGTTCCAGTTCGACACCGAGGGCTGGGCAATACCGATTTTTCGGGCAAGCTCGGCAACGCCGCCCGCCGCATCGATGGCTCGTTCAAGGCCCGCATCGCGCATGCCGACCTCCCATCCAGGGGGCCAAGCGCTTGATTGCGTTTGCGTAACAAAGACTACGCCGCGTGTCCGGGAGCGGTCAATTGATAGCCATAGCCTGAGGCTATCGCATTTAGTCGCAGTCTACCGGGGCAACGCCCCGCCGTGTGTGCGGTGCCGAAGGGGAGTCTCTTCACTCGCGGCTACGGGTTGCGATGCAGTAGAATTCGACGGCAATTCCGCGGCTGCGAACTCGCCGAGCGGTCGAGGTTCCGTGATCGCCTTCACCGGATTTGATGATTGCTCGAAACCGGCCTCCGCGGGAGCTGATCGCGCGGCGTCTTCGGCAGCCTCGCGCGGATTAGGGAGGCCCTCGGCGGCCTCTACCCCGACGACGCGGCGGACGAGAGCGTCAATTTGCTCGGCCGAATAGTCCAGCGGACCGAAGCCAGCCATGGCGTTCGGGTCGTTGAAGTCCCAGGCGTTTTCCGCCAACCCCACGAAATCGCGGATGGTGGGATCGGCGCTCCAGGCGCGACGGAGCGCCGCCCGGCTCAACTCCTGCGGAATGCCTTTGCGCAGGAAAGCCGTGATGTCGGTGGCAGCATCGATCGATTCAATCGGGGGCAAGTTCGACAGCTCCGTCTCCGGGGGAGCCGGCTCTGCCGCGGCCCGGTTGGACAGCGCCGGCCCATGCGCCTCAGCGGCTTCTTCAGGGGCTGGTTCAGCGTGACCGGCCTTCGCCTCTTGCTTGCGGCGCGCCCAGCGCGCCAGGAATTGCTCGTCGCTCATTCGTGCTCACCGTCGTGGTGACGCCGCGCAAGCGCCTCAGGATCGGCGCGGCGTCGCTCGCGCTTGACGAATTCCCTCTCGACGTGGTGCTCGGCGATGAACTTTTCAATCGCCTTATGCAGTATCTCAGGCATTGGCACCGCTTCGACCAGATTGGCACCTGCTTCCGTGAATGCCTCGCCTTCCGCTGGATCTGCGGTGACGGCCGAAACGGCATAGGGCCAGGCGCCCTCGGAGGGAGTCAATACGATCCAGATGCGGGGAGCGCCCGTGGCAAGATTGTCGCGGTAGCGCTCGGTTTCCGAGCGATAGAGATCGACCATGGCGTTCCCGGCATAAAAGAGCGTCAATCCCTCCTGCGCCCGTAGGACAGTCCACGGCATCATCTCCGACTCATCCGGCAAGACGCCGATGCCGCGCCAGACAAAATCAATCCATGGGGAATCCGCCTTGCGGCGCTCGACGACAACGCCGACCGGAATGCGCAACAATGGCAGCGCGCCGGGGCTCACGTTGCAGCCTCCAGGTGCTTGATCGGCAACCCCGTCAACAGATTCTGCGGCTTCATCTGCACCAGCTGATCGGAGGTCGTTGCAAGGATCAGGTAGACCGGCTCGCGCCCGACCGCATCAACGACCAGGCTGGAATCTGGAAAAGTGAGCCGGAACAGCGCCAGCACACGGTTTGCGGTGCGGTCGTCCAGCGCCTCTCCATGCCAAAGCTGGTCGCCCATCCGGGTGGCTTCAGCATCGAGCCCAACATACCAGGTGAGCTTCGCATCGCGCAGGGCGGTGAGCGGCTCAATTCCGACGGCAAATCCAAGCAAATGAGTAATCCAGCGCCCCATGGCCTCTGCCAGCGCAGCGGGGCCCCGCGTTCCGCCGGTGAAATCGAGCGCAAGATCGAACTGATCGCTGCGCTGCCAGTAGCTGTCGGCATTCCCCTCGCTGAGGACGTCGATCTCCGCGCTGGTTGTTGCCCCCAACATGGACATCAGCGACAACACGGGCGTTTGGCTTGGCCCGCCAATGATTTCCTCGTCACCCAACAGCAGCAAGTGTTCGTGCGGCACGATACGCTGCGGCCGGAAGAACAGTTCGGCCGCGCGCAGCACGAACGGGTCCTCGCAGCCGTCAAGCGCATTTCGCAGGATCACGTGAACAAGGTGGTTCACAAACAGCGGCGGCAGGTTGACGTGACGTGAGCGAACCAATGCAAGATAGGCCGCTTCCAACGTGGGTTCGCGCAGCAGAAGCTTCCGAAATGCCAGTACGAATTGCCAGTTCTCCCGCGCATCCGCATCGGCGATCGCAGCTACCTCCTCCGCAGCGACTGCCCGGCCCGGGTCAGCGAGCAGCTCCTGGTGCAACCTGCGTTCGACCGCGCAAGCGTCGTCCGGCGGCATCAGTTCGGGGCGCGCGAAGTAGGCCTTCAGGAACTCATCCGTGACCACGAGCCCGCCGCTCGCATTGTGATCGAGCAGATGGTGGCCGCAGGCGATCCAGAAATCCCTCATCGGCGCGACGGCTCCTCGCTCATATTCGCAAGATTGAGATCCTTGTCGGGCTCGGTGTCATCCTCCACTTCCATGAACGAGAACGCCTTGCCGTGACGCTGGCCCTCGCGCAGTTGCAATCTGCGGAATGACTCGCGGACCTCGCCATTGCTCGCCGAGCGGTGGACCGCGATCAGCGCGCTGATGGGATGCGTGCAGAGTGATTGCGCAAAGGCGACTTCCTCTTCAGCGGCAAGGCGCGCGGTTGCAAGGTCCGGCGCCCCGAACCGTTCGACCAGTTGTTTCGCAAGGAGCTCCACCAACGTCCGGCGATCGCCTTCAGTCGCGGGGACGATTTGCACCAGTGTCGACCAGCCCCAGGATTGCACGCCGAGGAAACCGCTTCGAAACGCCGAACGGTCCTTGCCGCTCAGCTTCGCTGCATCCCGATTACAAAAGCGGAAGCCGCCCGACACTGCCCAATCGCCGGGCTGCGCCGGCACGTCGAACACGAACGTGTCGGATGGATCGAGCGCAATGGTGCGCAAGAGCTTCACAGACGCGGTCCTCCGAGTATTGAATCGAACCATGACGGCGGTAGCAAGCCCTTCTTCAGGTCGTGCCGATCGGTCCTGTTTGTCCCAATCCGGCGGGCAATAAGGTCACCGTTGTCAGCGATCACATATGTGGTTTGCCGCGCACGCGGCAACCGACTTAGAAACTCGCGTGCGATGCCGTCGAATCCATCGGCTTGCCAGGCGTCGAGAGCGCGCATCAGATGCCGCACAAAGCTCTCCGTCACCTGAATCGCGCCGGCCTCACCAAAACCCTCCTGATCCAGGGCGGAAGCAAGCGGATAAACGCCGGCTTCCCTGTCGCTCATCGCAACCGTCCGGATCATGGCACCGAACACCAGCCAGCGCGGCGGCTCGTCCTCCTTTGCGGACGAAGGCCAGCCGAGCCGCCCGCCACCAACGAGGCCGCCGTCAACACGGATCGCGTCCGGCCAGTCGATCGCGATCTCCTTGTTCGGCGGCGCATACGCGCGCAAGGCGTCGGTCAGCGCCACCATCCCCGCATAGAAAGCGCGGCGCGCGGTACGCAACGGCTCGCCAGGTTCAAGCACGACTGCGAACTCGGCAAGATCGAACCGCCCCACGTAGGTCAGCGTACCTGCCCCACTCTCTTCGGCGATATGCATGGCATGGGCGAAAGAGTCACGACTTTCGCGCAGCCTCACCAGCGTGAATGGCGGAGGCAGATTGATTGGCTCCGTGACCGATGAGTGCCCAGGGGCTGTCGGTGTCAGGCGGACCTCCAGCTTTCTTTTCTTCTCTTGTGAGAATAACTTAATCGACCAGGAGGGGCGACGCGAGTCCGCTCGCCATCGTTCCCGGATCTCTTCAGGAGGTGAAGGGCTGCGCATGCCTGATCCGCCGAACACGATCCTGATCTGCTCGTGCGAAGACACGATGCGCCTCGATACGGTCGCCGTGAAGCGAGGATGCCGCAAAAGCGAAATCGCCGAGTTCCGCCAGCTCTGCAGGGCCGAGCTCGATCATTTTCGCAACGCGGCGAAGGCGGAAGGACCGCTCATCGTCGGCTGCACCCAGGAGGCCCCACTGTTTGGCCACGAGGCGAAGGGGCGTTCGGGGAAACTGGATTTCATCAACCTTCGCGAGACGGCCGGCTGGTCGGTGGAGGGAACCAAGGCAGGCCCAAAAATGGCAGCACTGCTCGCCGCTGTGTCCGAGGCTGCGCCTGCTTTTCCGTTTGTCACCCTATCGAGCGAAGGGGTGATCCTGATCTATGGCCGCGACGAACTTGCGGTCGAAGCTGGTCGATTGCTTGCCGATCATCTCGACGTGACGATCATGATCACAAAGCCGTCACAGATTATGCCGCCGGCTACGACATCCTTTCCGATCGTCCAAGGAACGATCCGTAACGCCAAGGGCCATTTGGGGGCCTTCGAGTTGACGGTCGACGACTATGCGGCCCCCCGCCCCTCCTCGCGCGATACGCTCGTCTTCGAGGCTCCGTGCGACGGCCTGACTTCGCGCTGCGACATCGTCCTTGATCTCTCCGGCGGGAAACCGCTTTTTCCCGCGCATGACTTGCGCGACGGCTATCTCCGCGCGGATCCGCGGGACCCGGCCGCGATGCTGCGTGCGGTGCTCAGGGCACGCGACCTCGTCGGCAACTTCGACAAGCCGAAATACGTCAATTTCACCGCAGAGATCTGCGTCCATTCGCGCTCGAGGCTGACGGGTTGCCATCGCTGTCTCGATCTCTGCCCGACCGGAGCGATCACGCCACATGGCGATCACGTCAAGATCAACGCCGAGGTCTGCGCCGGATGCGGCCAGTGCGCCGCGGCCTGTCCGACGGGTGCAGCAACCTATGCCCTTCCGCCGCCCGATGCGCTGCTGCACAAATTGCGCGCAATGCTTTTGACCTACCGCGAAGCCGGCGGCTCCGGTGCGGTCGTGCTGCTGCACGACACCCAACATGGCAGCACGCTGATCGATGCGCTCGCCCGCCACGGCGACGGGCTTCCCGCCAATGTGCTGCCGTTCGCCGTCAACGAGGTGACACAGGTTGGATTGGAAGCGGTCGTGGCATCCTTCGCCTATGGCGCAGCGGGGATACGCTTTCTCCTCCGCGCTAGACCTCTGCACGACATCTCCGGGCTTTCTCAAACCATAACGATGGCTGATGCCATTGTTTCCGGATTAGGTTTTTCGGGGCGCCGGGTTGCGACTATCGAAACGGACGACCCGGACGTGCTGGGCGAAGTGCTGCGGTCGATTGAACCCGCGCCGGCCGTGGAGCGTCCCGCAACCTTCAAGACGGTAGGCAAGCGGCGCGACCTGCTTCGCTTCGCTCTTCACGAACTGCACCGCGTTGCGCCTGTGCCGACCGACGTCATTGCGCTGTCCCAGGGCGCGCCGCTTGGTACGGTTACCGTCAATACGGACGGATGCACTTTGTGCCTGGCCTGCGTGTCGGCCTGTCCCACCGGGGCTCTCCGCGACGATCCCGAACGTCCCGTGCTTAAATTCGTCGAAGATGCCTGCGTGCAGTGCGGATTATGCCAGAGCACCTGCCCGGAAAAGGTGATCACTCTGAAGCCGCAGATCGATTTCCGGGCCGCAAGGGCTCCGGCACGGATCATCAAGGAGGAGGAGCCGGCGCTTTGCATCCGCTGCAATAAGCCCTTTGGGGTAAAGAGCACGATCGAGAAGATCGCTGCGAAACTCGAGGGCCGACACTGGATGTATCCCGCGGGCGACAAGCGGCTGGACGTGGTCAGAATGTGCGCGGACTGCCGCGTCACCGCCATGAGTGAACAACAGTTCGACCCGTTCGCCGGCGTGCCCGAACGCGCTTCGCCTCGCACGACCGATGATTATCTCCGTGAGCGTGAGACCAAGCGTTAGCTACTTGGCGGTGGCGCGCGCCAGGAAATCCGTAAGCGCCTTGCGATCCTTCGCGGATCCAATCCGCTGCTCCGGCATTTTTGTGCCAGGCGTATAGGCGTTCGGACCGAGTTCGAACAATTTTGACACGGTCTCGGGCGTCCACACGATGTCCATCGCTTTGAGCGCGTCGGAGAAGCGATAACCAGGCAGCGACGCGATCCTGCGGCCGTATAAGCCCGCAAGCGTGGGGCCGGCGCGCTGCGCGTCCTGCTCGGACAGGGTATGACAGGCAACGCACGCCCTGAACACCTCGGCCCCGTGATCTCCCGTATAGGCTGCAAGCGGATCGTGCGGCGTAGCTTGCAACGATGAGCCGATGGGGGCGCCGGTCAGCGCGTTCCAGCGCCGGATCCTGCCGTCGACGCCGCCCGTCAGCAATGTTGCGTTGTCCGGCAGGAAAGCGACCGACCACACGGGCGAACCTGTATCGACCAGGCTTCGCGCGATGCTTCGCGCCTTTCGGTCGATGACCGTCACGACACCGCCAATTCCTGCAGCAGCGACCGACGTGCCGTCTGGAGAGATCGACAACGCGACAATCGGCGTCTGGCCAGCTTGCACCTCGCCGCTTTCCCGGCCCTCCGACATCAGAAAGCGTAGCTTGCCATCAGCACCACCCGTTACGATCTCGCCGTCAGGCGCGACTGCCACGGCATTAAGGGGTGAGCCCAGCGTGATGACATTTGGGGTGCCACCCGCCAATGGCCAGATCCTCAGTTCACGATCGTAACCCACGCTCACCAGCGATCGTCCATCCGGCGTGAATGCGACGCCGTTGACGTTCTGCGCATGCCCTTCCAGCACCTGCTGCGCGCCATCGCCGAGCGACCAGATACGAACTGTATGGTCCCAGGAGGCAGAAGCCACTCTTGCGCCATCCGGCGAGACTGCAAGTGAAGCGATCGGCGCGCCATGGCCCTCGAAAACCTGATCCGGCTGCTGCCGGCCAGGCGTCCAGATCGCTACCTTCGCATCCGCTCCGGCAGTCACCATCCGCCCATCCTTCAGGAAGGCCACCGCGTTCACCGCATCGGAGTGAAAGCGAAGGACCTGCTCGGCGGATTCGGTCTTGAGCGACCATCGGATGGCGGCGGTGTCGAAGCTGCCCGACAGAACATTGTTGCCATCACTGGAAATCGCAATCGCCCGCACGGGCCCACCGTGACCTGTCAATTGCGCCGGCGCCGGCGCTGAATGCATCGCCAACAGAGCGGCAACGATGCAGAGACTGGTGCTGAGACGTGGGACCCAATTCATCTGCGGCTTACAGGTCGTTCGGGCATGTCGTCGGTGTTGACACGGCGTACGTGCACTCGCTCGGTCTCGTCAATGATTGAAGCCGTTATCCGGTTTCCATGCTGCACCGCAGGACGGGCATGGCTCCGCTACTCAATGCCGCAACGGCTGTTGTCGGCTTGAACCGGGCATAGCCTGAACCTATGCTTGATCTGACACGTCGAGGACGACGTCATGCAAATACGACCTAAAACGTATCTGCATTTCATTTCGTTGTGGCGATCACTTCGCGATGCGATACCGCCACACCATGACGATGAGCCCGCTGAAACGTCACCGTTCCTCATCTATACCGCGGCCGTGCTGATGCTTCTCTTGGCCATTCTGGAACTGGACGCTCATCGAGGCGAACTGGAATTGCTCGGCCTTTTGGGGAACGACTACCCGATTCCGCCCGCTTTCCTGGGCCCGTAGCCCCGCCTCTCGACCACGCTTTCGTTCGACCTCGCAGGCTCAAGCGCATCTATTTGCGAGCCCTGGCTGAACGGTCGGCTGCGCGGCCTTCTGCCTAAAGCGCGATGAGATTGGGATGAATCGTCATCGCGCTTTAGGTTGTTGTTTGAGCATGATCTTTTCGGAAAACCGCTGCGCACTTTTCCGGATCATGCCTTAGCGCTTGGAATCCCGCGGAAAGACCAATGACCGATCGTCAAAATCGTCGACCGGCAGCTTGTCTGCGCTTCGACCGCTTTGCATGCCCTGCAATGTCGACGTGCTTGATGTTCCGGCGCGCCCGACCGTTGCGTTCGAGTGTGATCGCGGGATGCCGGTCACAGCAGCAAGCAGACCAACAGCGGCGATGGAACAAATGATCAAAGGCTTCATGCGAAATCTCCTGTCCGCCAGAAATCCCCGCAGCGATCTGATTAGCGCGAAGCCTGACGTGGGGGTGTGAGCCGCCTCACACCTCCCGGGATTCTTGCGCTCAGCGCCTGTCAGGTTCCTAGTTTGGAACCGTCAGAGCCGGCTTCATCCCGGAGCGAGGTTCGTCGACCGCGCGGGGCGGCAAGGCTTGTTGGGCGCGATTTGTTTGGCGCGCTGGTCACGAACAATCTTCGGGAGGCGTTGCGAAACAGCACGTCAGGCACGAAAATCTCAGACCATCTACCGCACCAGTTTCGCACCAGAAACGATCTCACCGGAACACAACGAACACGACCGGACGCAGACCAAAACGCGTCCAGATCAACGAAGCCGACTTCGAAGCGGCCGCATTGGCACGGGGGCGGCTCGGTTTTCGGACAATCACATCTTGATCGCATTCGCGAAGAGCCTGTCACCCCACTCGTACAACGGCCGCATGAAGTCCGACTGGGTGTGGATTGCTCGACCTTTGCGCTCGCGCCATTTTCGTCCGTAGGTATCGAACGGAAAGTGTCGCATGTAGTAGTCGCAGGTCTCTTCCCAATGGTCGACCGACAACGATTTGCCGTAGTGTTGGCAATAGAGGCCAGTCGCCACGCGTTCAACGCCACCCGGCTCGCGCGCATGGCGCTCTGCGAAGGTGACCTCCAACCGGTTTCGCCACAACATCAGAATGTCTCGCCGTTCCGGACCGAAGAAACGACGAAAGTCCAACAGTTCGCAATCGGCCTGATAGGGTGCATGATCCCCAGGAGTCATATAGGCGTCGAACAGCTGAACCCGCACGCCGTCGCACTCGCTGGAATGCGCTCCTTCTATGAATCCGCGTAAATCTCCGGTAACGCGCTCATCCGCATCGAAGCAAAACACCCAGTCGAACTGCAAATGTTCGCGGGCCGTCTGCAACAAGAGGCCGCGATGCCGCCCCTCGGCAATCCGGCGTGCCTCGACCTCCGCTTCCCACGACCGATTTGTCACGATCAGAGCGACTTTTGGGTGTTCGCATAGAATCTCCAGCGTACGATCCGTGCTCGCGTCATCATAAGCGACTATCGCATCGACGTGCTTGCCGACGTAGTCCAGTGTGTCTCTGAGAATAAGCGCTTCGTTACGAACGCGGGTGATGCCGATTAAAAGGTGCTTGTGACCTAATAAGCCTGTGTTGCAAGCAATGATTCGTTCGCCCTCGCGAAGTAGCCAACCAATGGTGCCCGGCATGATCGACGCCTCCCGACTATAAAAAATTGACACCAACGATGGCGGACGGGCGCGTATCAGCAAGATTAAGAACTCTCGTTGTCGCCGCATCGAGCCGGCGAGCCGCCCCTCTTGACCATCCCTCCCCTTACGCGATTTCGTGACATCTTCTCGAAGAGGTTGTTAGATCAGCGAATGCAAGGCCGTGACCGCGGCCTCGCGGGTCTCCACAGGAACGAACAAATTTATCGAATGTGGTGATAGAACGCACTTTTCAACGACAATCCCGCGGGATTGCAGAATTTGCATCGCCTGAAATGGCAAGTCTGAAGAAACGCCGCCGAAGCAAGTAAGGCTCACCGAACTCAAAGTCTCACGCCCTTTGCGCAAGTCCTTGCTCCTTTCCAGCGTGCGCAGCAGAGTGTCGAGCGATTCCGACTCGCAAGTCATCATGATGCGCGTTTTTCCGGCGGTGAAAGCCGAGGCGAGGACTTGCGGCCAAGATAGGCCGTTTTGCTTGAGATGCTGCGCAAATTTCTCAAAACCGTGACTGAGATTCGTCGAAGCGATCTCCACATGCTCAATACGAGCCATCGAGTTGACGGCCAGAATTTTTCCGGTTTCCATTCCGATAACCTCTTTCATCACTCGCGTGCTGTGTTCGGAATTGCCCCATTTTCGCAAATACAAAGGGATGTTTTGGCTTTGTGCCAGCTCCACGCTGCGAAAATGCAGAACCTTGGCGCCCCAAAAACACATTTCGGATAAGGATGCAAAATCCAGCCGGCGCAATGGCTTTGCGTTCGCCACGATGCGCGGATCGGCCGAGCAAATTCCGTCGACCTCTTTGATAATTTCACAGCGCTCGGCCTTTAGCGCCGCAGCCATGGCGACTGCAGTGGTGTCGCTGCCGCCCCTGCCTAGTGTGGTGATCTCTTTGGTTCGCGGATTCACGCCTTGAAAGCCCGCTAAAACCACGATGCGTCCGCGACCGAGTTCTTCGAGCACGCGCGCAGGCCGCACATCTAAAATTCGCGCGGAAGAATGAGATTCGTCTGTCATTACACCGGCCTGACTCCCGGTAAAACTGATGGCTGGCGCACCGAGATCAGACAGGGCCATGCTCATCAACGACATGCTGATGCGCTCACCGGTCGTTAGCAACATATCCAGTTCGCGGCGGTTGGGATGCGGGCTTACTTGATAAGCCGCCTTAATTAATTCGTCGGTCGTCTTACCCATCGCTGAAACGATCGCCACGACGCGATGACCACGGCTGTGCAAATCGGCGAGGCTCCTCGCAACCGCGCGGATTTTTTCCGGGGTTTCTAGACAGACGCCGCCGTATTTTTGCACGATGGTCGGATTGTTGCGCATTTACGTGCGACGGCAGCTGTATGAGCGGTGGCTTGATGTTCGCTTCGCTCCGCCGGATAGTTTCATGCATCTAGCTCCAGAACTGCTTGCGGTCCGCGCAAAGATTGGATCACCCCTATCGAATTTCGCGACGTTTTTTCCGCGCGCCAGCGCGTCTCTGAGGTTCAGAGATTAGGCCAGTGCACGCGGTTGCCCACGTACCTCTCCGCTCATCGCCTTTCACAGCTCTCCAAGTATTCGATACAAGAATCGTTTTTCTTGGCGGAAGATTGGCGGTCACGACAAGATCGGCTGGGTAACGCTAAAGGTTCTGCCGACCCGAAAAATAATCCCTGAATGAAAGTGTCGTACCGGTTTCGCCGGGAAATGGCCACACGCACGTCCTCGGACCAGCGGTGCCGCCGACCCGTCTCCACCGCTTCAAGCCGTTCGACTTGGGCACTGAGCCCATCACCGTCCATCAGGACAGTTCTCAATACCGCGCCCCTTTCGGCAAGGCGGCCCGCCGGATGTGTCCTAACAGAGTGGCCCGACGTCGTGTTTTCTAGGACGTACCAAGACTTGTCAGCCTTGCACTCCCCAAAGGCCTTGCCCAAGGCAGCTAACGAAAATTTGGGTCCAGATGCTGGACATAATCGATGTGGATCAAATATCATCCACCATTGCGCGCGATTGTTCCAAGCTCCGAGAGCTTGGCGGCCGGGCCCTGTCGGCTGAGACAACAACTGACGCCCCCCGAGCCCGTGCCTACTTTCGCTTGGTTGCCCTGAGTTAGTGCGTCGCTACCAGCAAGGTTGCGCTATGCTGAAACACTTGCTCATTGAAGTCATTGGTCACGTTTCCGGTCTCAGCGACGCGCAGCTTGAACAAATTGAGCGGTCATTGCCCGCGACCAAGGCGCTGATCGATCTTCTCAGTAAGGCACATCCGATCATCGAACAGGCGGAAACGCTCTATAATGAGGCGCAGCCGCTAATCGATCAAGCTAGGAAAGAGTGGCAAACGGTCGGCCCTGCAGCGCACATTTTGATTGATGTGATCTCACATCATCTCAACAAAGGCAGTTCGCCGGCGGAGGCCACTGAGGCAGTGCGCGCGGCGCTCGGCGGGTCAATACAGAACGTTGCGCAGGATCGTGGGATGGACCGGGGAATGAACCGCGTGACCGTGTTTGGGGGGACCGGCTTCGTTGGTTGTCGCGTTGTACGCCATTTGAGCGTCTCCACCGTTACGGTGCGTATAGCCTCACGGCATCCTGCGCGGGCCGAGGTCGACAACGCGGAACAGGTCATCGCTGATGCCCATGACGAGCGCTCTGTAGAGGCCGCCGTTATGGGTGCCGACGGCGTCGTCAACGCGATCAGCCTTTACACCGAGCGTGGAGGCGACACATTTCATTCGGTGCACGTCGAAGCGGCCGCCAGGATCGCTGGAGTGGCACGGCGGGCCGGGGTCAAACGGTTTGTGCACCTATCAGGCATAGGCGCTGACCCCACATCGCCGTCGCCCTATATTCGCAATCGCGGCGAGGGCGAGGTGGCTGTGCAAGCGGCATTCCCTGGCGCAGTCGTTATCCGCCCGGCGGTAATGTTCGCGCCGGACGACGCCTTTCTCACGACAATTCTTGGGCTGCTTCGGACCCTGCCGGCTTATCCGCTATTCGGCGACGGCAGGACGAGGCTTCAGCCGGTGTACGTGGACGACGTCGCCGCGGCGATCGCACAGGTCCTGCGGCAAACACAAAGACCGTTTCCAATCTACGAACTGGCCGGCCCGCGCGTTTACTCATACGGCGAGCTGTTGCGGACCATTGCGCGCACCGCCGGATTGCGGCCAATGCTGGTGCGAGTACCCTTTGCTTTCTGGAATGCCGCCGCCGGCCTCGCTGAGATCCTGCCGCACCCGCCGCTCACGCGCAATCAGGTTGAGCTTATGCAGATCGACACGATGGTCTCGGGCAGCCGGCCGGGATTCGGTTCACTCGGAATTTCGCCGCGATCGCTCGAAGAAGAACTCAAAGCGATGCTCGAGCATACAAACGAGGAAACTCAAAACACAAATAGGGGTCGAGCCAGGTAGGGTTGAGACTTCGTTACCGTGTCACGATGTGACTACTGATGTCGGGAAGCGGCTTACCTCCGAGGTCGCGCACTAGGCCCGATAGATCGATGGTCGCAGCTCAGGGGTCAGTTCATCCGCCAAAGTTTTTACAAGAGCCGAAGGGGAATGACCCTCCCGAGTGAACCCTTAGCGTGCGGCCAGCCGCCTGGAGCTGTCCGAATTAGGACAATCGATCTGTCACATTAGGATACCCAACGGAGTGCTCCTTTTGCGCAGTCACCTCTTCACTTTGACCGGGAATAAATTGAGTTGGCCGGCTCGACTCATCCAGCCCAAGTCCGGACGGTAGGCGGCCCTACCACGCGACTCGCGAGGCGGGGTCGCTGCGTGTAGGGCTATCAGATGTGCTACCAGTTGGGTCGCAAGATGGTAGCGGGAAAAGCAGATCATGACTGACGATCAGGTCAATCTCGTGGCTCGGCACCTTTGCGGGCAATTGCACTTGACGCTCCGATTGAAGGGCAGCGAGGCACATCCACCAAACGCCAAGGATATTGGTTTCGATCCTGCCTCTGTAAGAACTGTATTGCTGACAGGTCTGCGTTCGGCGGGCTTCACAATCCACCACGAGGCAATCGGGGCGAGCGAAGAGCCGCCGTGGTCCTAACGAAAAGCCCAGGACAGAAGTCCCGTGCAAATGTCCGGGTCGTGCGCACCGGTCTACCTTTGAGCCGGTGACTTCCGGTCTACTCGCGTGAACGGAATTTGCAAGCTGATCGAATAAAAAGACGCCGTCTCGACGCACCGTAAGCGAGTAGACCACCTTCCCCGACGAAATCCGGCGATGTTGCGAAGCTCGGAATGCGGTGCATCAACGCCAACGCGGCGATGCGGCTTCGATACGCGAAACGAGGACGACTTCGCGACTCCATCGACCATCGGCCCCGGACCCGGCGAGCGCAAGAGCGCACCCGCGTTAGTATTACTTGGGCCGCTTAACGATACCAGATCGCTTCGCAGATGGCCTCCGGGTGACGATCGTTTCAATACCTTGCAGCGTCCGCGCGAATTCGGACCGCAGGTGCTGCGCGTGTGCTGCATCCTTCGGCTCAGATAAGAATGCAATCTTCACGAAGAAGCGGTTCAATCGCGATGTGACGAGAAGATTGTCAGAGTGTTGCGAGCGTAAGTTCGTGATCTGTCGTCGCATCTCAACGAGATCGAACCGGTCATCGTCGGGCTTATTCGCCAAATGAAGCTCATACCGTTGCGGTAGATAAACGAAGCCGCCGCGCCGAATATCTTGGCGCGACGACCTCGCCATGGTGAACCCGGACGGGGCAATGTCCGGTGCAGAGAGGTTAGCGCTCCGCAGCTCGGGTGCAATCGAAGACGCGGATTAAGCTTGATGTCGTCGCGGAAGGTTAAATCTGGAACAAGCGCTACTGTGGTCTGCAGCACGCCCGCGCGTCCAGTTAAGCACTCCTTCTCCAGCGACGTCCCGGCCACGCGATCAAGGTCGGAGCCTCGCGCTTTGGCGCGGGTTACGTCGCGCTCAATCGATCGCTCGGACTTGCCAGATTTTGCCGCCGTGTCCTTGGCGAAACTGTCCATAAGGCCGTCAAGCCGCCTTTCGCTTGGAGATCAGCTTCGCCCGTTGCGCCGACGTCAGGTCGCGGCGGATCAGGTTTTCGTCGATTTCCATATCCAACCAAATTCAACTTCACGAAGCACTCGCCCGGCGAGCATGACGCCCACGCGAATTGCCGCTATCGAATGCCGCTAGCGCCGCTATTTGTTGATGTAAGTGACTGAAAACACTTGCTGGCGCTCCCTAGGGGAATCGAACCCCTGTTTCAGCCTTGAGAGGGCTGAGCAGCAAGAGTGAGTTCGCAGCCGGCGTTTGTGGCTAGGATCAAGAGCCGAGCCCTTGGTTCAGCGGAGTTCCGCCCATCCATCAAGTACTAGGTTGTTGGCTCGAGCTTTTGTCAGAATTCGCGGCCTAAATTTAGTTCACGAGTCGCGGCACGCTAGGCTGCTTTTGACGAGACTTCGACCTACGACATTTAGCGGGCAACGCGAACTCGGAACTCAATATCGAGCGCGCTTTCCCTATCGACTCTCGGGTTTTGGATTTTGGTGAAGATCGACTCATGATTGTTTGGTTTTTCGACTCGCGAATTTTTGGCAGGCCAAGATAAATCAATGGGTTAAGCGACTCGCTTTTGATTGGTCCCGACACGCTTTGCGAGCTTCGGCTCGGCGAGCCAGCGCCACAAATGGCAAGCGAAGCGGGCGAAGGCGCCGAAGCCCGACGGGCGAAGGCGGGCTGCGAAATCAATGATTTGGGCCTTGAGCGAATTTTCCGGTGGACCGGCTGATTTTGTTGGAGCCAGACATGATCAAGATCGCGACACTCCCCGTTGCGACACGCGATGCCCGCGAGCGCATCCAGCGGCGGATGTGTGGCGCCGTTCCTGCCTCTCTCATTCCGGGACTGAACATGCGCAAGCTTCTGGCGATTTTGGTGATCGCGTGCTGGGCCACTTCGGCTTACGCACAAAAGGCCGACCTCATTGTCACGAACGCAAAGATCGTGACGCTGGATCCTGCATCGACGATCGCGCAGGCGCTCGCCGTCCGCGAAGGCAAGATCGTTGCAGTTGGCGGCAACGATGCCATGGAAGGCCTGATCGGGCCCGCGACGCGCCGCGTCGACGCCGGCGGACGCACGATCATTCCGGGCTTGATCGATTCCCATATTCACGCCGTGCGCGCCGGCCTCACCTACGCCACCGAGGTCAACTGGATCGGCGCAAAGACCATTGGCGAAGCCATGGAACGCTTGCGCCAGGCGGCCAAAGCGCGCCCGGCGTCCTGGATCATCGTGGCCGGTGGCTGGAGCGAGTTGCAATTTGCGGAGAAGCGGCGGCCGACGCTCGCCGAGGTGATGTCGGCCGCGCCTGACAATCCGGCCTACATCCAGCTGTTCTATTCGGCGCTGCTGATGACGCCGAAGGCGCAGCAAGCCCTCGGGATCTCCGCGGATCAGTTGCCGGCCGGGATCACGGCCGAGCGCGCCGCATCGGGCGAAACCACGGGCTGGTTCAACGGCTCCATCGTCAGTATCTCCGCGCTGTTCGATCGCCTGCCGAGGCCCAATTTCGAAGAGAATGTCGCCGGAACCCGGCAGTTCTTCACGGAGCTCAATCGTCTCGGAATTACCGGGATCGTGGATCCCGGCGGCTTCAGCATCTATCCCAGCCACTACGCCGCCCTGCAAAAGCTCTGGCGCGAGAAATCACTTTCGGTGCGTGTCGCCTACAGCCTGTTCGCCCAGAATGTCGACGCCGAATTCGAGGAGTACAAGAACCTCACGCCGTTCCTGCCGATGGGATTCGGCGACGACATGCTGCGATTCAACGGAATCGGCGAGCGGATCACCGGCGCCATGTACAACAACAACGCGCCCGACGCGGCGGCGAAGGACAGGTTCCTCGAGATCATTCGCTGGGCGGCAAAACAAGGGCTGACGGTCACCATCCATTGGCAGGAAGACAAATCCGTCCATCAGCTCCTTGACCTCTATGAAGAGGTCAACAAGGAGACGCCGATCGCGCCGCTGCGCTGGTCCATCGCCCATCTCGACAACACCTCGCCCGAAACGCTGGCGCGGATGAAGGCCCTTGGTGTGGGCTGGACCATGCAGGACGCCATGTACCTCGGAGGCGACCGTATCGTGGCGCAGGCGGGCGAAGCCGCGCGAAGCATGCCGCCCATCGTCACGGCGTTGCGGACGGGCGTCCATGTCGGGGCCGGCACGGATGCGCATCGGGTCGCATCCTACAATCCGTTCGTTGCGCTGCAATGGATGCTCGACGGCAAGACCGTCGGCGGACACTCGACGCGCGGGCCGGACGAAACACCCAGCCGCGAAGAGGCCTTGCGCCTCTACACCGTGGGAAGCGCCTGGTTCTGCTTCGACGAGACGCGGCGCGGCACGCTCGAAAACGGCAAGCTCGCCGACTTCGCGATTCTCGATCGGGACTTCATGTCCGTCCCCGTCGAGCAAATTGGCGCCACGGCGTCTCTGCTGACGGTCGTGGGTGGCAAGGTCGTCTACGCAGCGGATGCTTTCGCGAACGCGAAATAGGAGCTGGAGGCCCGCCGTGCCGGCTCTCGCGAAATCTCGGCGTGTTGTCCAATGCAGCGATATTTGCTCTCGTCTCACACCATGCAGCTCGGGCCGACATACGTTCCAGCCAGTTCCTGGGCGGCGGTCCCTTGGTGGCTGCCCGGCAGCCGCGCTCATTCAACCACCTCGTCGGCGCGTAACAGGAATGACTCCGGTACTTTCAGACCGAGTGCCCGGGCGGTTTTCAGATTGATGACGAGGTCGAACTTGGTCGGCTGCTGGACTGGCAAGTCGGCGGGCTTCGCCCCGCGCAAAATCCTGTCGACAAAGGTCGCGGCAAGCCGCCATAGGTGGGTTGCGTCCACGCCGTAGGACATCAGCCCGCCCGCATCGACGAACTCTCGGTATTCAAACATCGTTGGAATTCGCGCGGTCAGCGCTCGGGTCGCAATGGCGAAGGTGAGTGGGACGCCGACGGCATAGAGTGCGTCCGCACGTTCCCTGAGGGCCTCGAAAGCCGATGCAACGTCCTCTGCGCGCCGGATTTCCAGTATCGTCGCCTCGAGGCCGAGCGCGGATGCCGCCGCCTGCACCTCATCCATCCTGTTTTTGAAACCGGGGCTATTGGCATTGACCATAACGGACAAGCGGCGGAAACCCGGGACAACCTCGCGCAACAGCTCGAGGCGCTTACCGGCAAGACTGATGGGGTTGAGCGCCAGGCCGGTCGCATTGCCGTCCGGTCGGGCCAAACTTGCGACGAGGTCGCTGCCAACAGGGTCGCCAGAAATGGAGACAATTGGGATGAGCGATGTCGCACGTTTTACCGCGAGGGTCGGAGATCCCCCCACCGTGACGATGACATTCACCTTGAGCCGGACGAACTCGGTCGCAATTTCGTTGGAGCGTTCGGTATGTCCCTCCGCAGAGCGATACTCGATCGCAACGGTCCGCCCCGCGATCCAACCGAGTTCGCGCAACCGATCCTCGAAATCCTGGGCCGACCAGGCCGGGCCCAAGAATCCGATGATGGGTAGCTTTCTCGCCTGCTCCGCCCGCGCCGGGCTCGGGCCCATAAACGCGGCAACGCCGACGAGCGTGATGAACTCGCGCCGCCTCATTAAGTTACTCGTTTGAAGCGCCCGACTGAGGCATACAGCCTAGCATCTTTCAACCGGGAGCCGAGCGAGAAAAGGGCTGGCAGCCCGCCCTAACCGTGCGACGCAATGTCCGCAACGGGTCAAAAACGGCGCTTGGGAAGTCGGCCGGTCACTTCCGGTCCGCCCCGATAAGCGGACCACTTCGCAGTTCGCTTGCACTTCGCATTGGGGCCATCAGTAGAAGTAAGCCGTCCTCACTCGATCACTTCGTCGGTGCGGGCGAGGAGCCCTGGCGGTACAGCCGCGTCGAGAGCCTTTGCCGTTTTGAGGTTGACTGCCAACCACAGCTTGCTTGGAAATTCGATGGGAAGATCGCCCGGGTGTGCCCCCCCTGAGGATCTTGTCCACGAAATAGCCGGCGCGACGATAGCACCAGCGCAAGTCAACGCCATAGCTCACAAGGCCGCCGTGGACAACGTGCTCGCGATATCCGAAGACGGTCGGCAGCCGCTTTTCAAGGGCGATAGCACCGATCTGCTCGCTCATGTTGAGCAGCAGGTTTGTCTGAAGGACAACGGCGACATCGACCCCTTCGTTCGCCAGCGCCGCGAGCGCATTCGGAATGTCCTGCGCCGTACCGGCATCGGCTTCGACCACGCTGAGGCTCAAAGCCCCACAAGCTGCCCTCAAATCCCCGACTTGAGGCGGACCCTTGGGATCGTTCATGTTGATGAGCAGTCCGACGCGCCTTGCCTTCGGCACGATTTCTCGCGCGAGTTCAATTTGCTTGGTCGGCAAACCGGCGATGTAGGGCTCAATGCCCGTTACATTTCCTCCTGGGCGAGCTTCGCTGGCAATCAAGCCGAGATGGACCGCATCGGCAAGCGCGGGACAGACAATCGGTATTGTCGATGTTGCCTTTCGGGCAGCGACGGCTTCCAGTGTTGCTGGCACAGCGATGATATCGGGTTTGAGCAGAGCCACCATCTCCTCAATCGATGGTACCCGGTCCCGGAAGATGTCCGTTCGCCGAATGATATCGATGTTACGGCCTTGCTCGTAGCCGAACTCCGAGAGCCCCTTAACGAAATTGCCGAACGCCAAGTCCACCATGAATTGGGGCAACGTCACCCCCGGAGGTGCAGGTCCTGCCCATGCGATGAGCGGACGTTTTCGCGCGGGCTGCGCTCTTGAGCCTTGACCAAACAATGTCGATCCTGCTGCAGCGCCAAAAACGCCGAGATATTCGATGAACTCCCGCCGTCGCATGTGTCCCCCCTGTACGGGCCACGCTATTGGCTGGTGAGGTTAGCACCTTGCAGCGGTCTGTGCGGCAATTTAGCGAGCCCGTTGCCCAACCGGCATTCGCCGGGGGATGGTCGAGATGGGTCAAAGGCTGCCCTCGGCGGCTCTATGGCGCTATTCCGCTTAGCCCTCTGAAGTGGACCGTGCGACGCTTGGCCCCGCCCTTCCCGCTTCGCCCTTTCGTCAACCAGCGAAACAACCAATTCTGAGATTACGGTGACAGTGCACTCAATGACTCCGGCCGCTTTCGCGGGTTCGATGGCTCATGAAACTGTCACCGTAATCGTGCCGAGTCGATCGCAGGGAATCTGGGGCCAAAAGGGGTCCACGTCGCCTATGTCCTGATCGACGCGGTGATTGACCTCGAATGGACGCGCGCTCGCCGTCCCGATGCACCCAACGACTTCTTTATCCAGCCCGCCGCCATCCCAATGAGGCGTGGCACGTCGCCCAACAGTCGAAGAGCGCCTGCCCTTCGGCGAGACTTGGTAGAACGAAATACGCTGGCGATACGCGAACGCAACACGACCGTTCGCGAGCTTGTTGTCACCGTCCCTCGTAAACGGGTGGACGCTTTTGTGCCTCGGCATCACGGCCTTCCTGGAAATCCCTGGTCGTGAGCAGCGCACTATATTGGTCGCCGAGCTTAGCGAGCGCCGTCTGAGAGTCTTCGAGCGCCATATGGGAGGAGGCCAGGGACGTCTTAATCCCGAGAGGGCCGCATGCGGCGATCTTGTTGGCGATCTCGACAGCCTTCGCGAGAGCCGCATCTCGGTTTGGGGCCACTTCCTGAACCGTTCCCATCCGGAGGGCTTCCTTCGCACCCCAATGATCGCCTGTTAGAATGAACCGCATGGCATTTCCCCATCCGGCTTCTCTGGGGAAACGAACCGTTGCACCGCCTCCGGGAAAACGGCCGTGCGTGTTCTCATCCTGACCGAACTCCGTGTCTTCCGACGCTACGCGTATGTCCGCTACAAGGAAAAGCTCGTGCGCCATATTCCAGGTGTCGCCATGCACCGCGACAACCAGAGGCTTCGTGAGCGCTGGCCCGGTCCGCCCTAGAGGGTCGATGAAGCCGGGCCCATCCATCATCTTTTTTCCAGACTGAGCGAATGCCTTGTAGGCATCGACATCGACACCTCTGGAGAAGCGGTCGCCATAGCCGAACAGAACCGCCGCACGGAGCGAGGGGTCCCGATCATACTCGTAGTATGCTCTCGCCACGCTTTCTGTCGCATCCGGATCCAGCCGGTTGTCGATGTAGGGCCGATTGATGCCAATCAGTACAATTTGGCCTCTGCGCTCGATGGTAATCTTCGTCTGCTGATCGTACGGGATGTCCGCCATAAGCCTGGACTGCGCGGCCTCGTCGGTTTGTGATGTCATCGACTTGTCTCCCGATTTCTGGGCCTGCAACGCAACCGTCCCGAAAAGAACGGCCACTACTCACCGCGATCGGTGCTGAAAGCTGTGGTGTTGAGCAACGCCAGGCATTGCCCCATAAGCCCTGTTGGCCCCATACCAGGGAGCCGCGCCGCCGGGGAGTTCGAGGCCCATTCTGCCTGCTGGCGTTAACTCGCAGTCGTTCAATATATCCCTATTGGGATATTGCGCCTGAAACGAAGCTGGATTTTGAGTCGCCCACGTCGGGCACTGGGCACTTGCAGAGCTTACCGCGCCAATCGACATCATCGCTGCAATAATGGAAGTCCTGAATCCAATCATAATCGTACTCCGAACGGTTGTTGTTTTCGTGCGGAGCGTTCGCGCTGGCTAGAATCGGCTGCTCTGTTGAAAGCGTTTCCTGCGAATTTTTTTGACAAGGATTAGGTAGGTATGCGCTTGGGAAAAGACACGCAGTGGAAAATCACAGCTGCGCGAACGGCAAATCGGCACGCTCACCATTGCGTGAGCCGCCCCCACATCCATGGATGTCTGACGTCGGGATTGCGGTGACAGTGCACTCAGTGAGTCCGGCCGTTTCACGGGTTCGAAGGCCCATGAATTAAGTGCACTGTCACCGTAATTGTGTCGCCGCAATTGCGATCCTAGATCATGCGCCGAGGCTGTTGAAACGAGCCGCCGAAAACCTCCTCCTTTCGCGTTCGGTAGATGGTGACGACCTCCCGGCACGCTTTGACATTCAACCGGTGGAAATCGATCTTCAATTGATCCAGCTCGCCAACGGTTATCCGGTAGTTGGCCGCGCCCAGGAACAGCAGCGCCATCGTGGTGGGCCATGAGAAATCGAGAGACTTGGCCAGGATCAACACCGGCTCGCGATCCTTCTCGATCAATGCCCGTTCCGCGACGTCTATTGGAAGCCCACAGAGCAACGACAGGGCAACGGTGGTCTCGTTGAACTTGAGAGAGTGAGCAAGCTCGAAGACCTTGTCTTCCGTCAATTCGCCTCTCTCGTGCAGTTTTGCCACCGTGCGTTTCGCAGTGAAGTAATCCTTCGACGCCGGGCCAAACCTGGCGTGAATGGCCCCGGTGACATCGACGACGACGCGATGGACCTGATGTTCGATATCCGGACGCTCCCTCTTCAGCTTTTGCCGCACCTCTTCAGAGGCTTTGGCGATCAACTGGTGGAAGAGATGTCGAGGAATATCCTTTCGAAGTCCCACCGATTCAGCGAGGATCGAATCCCCTTCCGACCGCCGCACCAGGTGCAGAAATCCGGATTTGGAGAGGTTCGCCCCGGCATTTGAAGCGACCGAGGTTACGACCTCGGGAGATCCGCGCACCACCAGGACATCGGTGACCGTTTCCGGGACCGTTTGCCGTTTGGAGATTGCAAGCAAATGTTGCTGGCTCTTGTTCTTGGCACACGCAATCAATGTCTCGGTGTCGAGGCGCTCCGACTGACTGAGAACCGGCCATGCGACATCGATGCAGTCGTCGCTTGCCATCTGCCGGGTCAACGCATAGGGCGCGTTTGAGCTGCATGCGAGCTTTCCCGCGAGCTTCGCCCGCGCGCTCGTTTCAATCTCTTGCGCGAGACGACCGATGACCTCACCGAACGTCCAGATCTGCTCCTCGGAATAAGTGCCGGCGATCAGGATGTCCGCCGCATGCCAGAGCGCCCGCAGACAACTCTCGGGATTTCCTCTCGCAACTGCTTCGTCCAGCTCGACCAAGAATGACGTGATAGCAGCCATTGATGCGCTCGCAGTTTGAAAATGATCGAACGACAAAAGCGGGATTTCAAAGCAATGGGCGATGACACCACCCAGACCTGAACACGCGGTAAAGTCATTCCCGCCGCCTTGGATCGGGCATAAGGTCCGCCTAATCAGATCGATCGAATTTTAGGTATTGCCTGACTTGGAGGAGGCGGACGCCGTCGACAACCCACCCAACGGAGCTGCACCCGCGAGGTCGCGCGTTTTGACCAGCAGCAGCCTCTGGCAAGCGAAAGATGACCTCGGCTGGGGCAGCAGCACGGCCCACCGAATGGTTCGGCTCTCGCTCAAGGGATTACGGCGGCAGTGCTACTGCGCGCCGTACTCGAATGGCTGCCATTGTAACTGGAGGCGCGACCGGCGTAACTACAATACCAGCAACAGTCCCGAAACCAGCAAGATGCTGAGAATAATTCGCCGGAACAGCGCGTCATTGACGCAGCGAAAGACGTAAATCCCGAGCGCCGTTCCTGCAACGAGCGCCGGGATGCCGACGGCGAAGTCAGCCAGGACCTTTGTCGACAGATCTCCTCGGATCAGCATGAGAACAAGTGCGAATATCTGCATGGCGGCGATGAAGGGTTGAACCATTCCGCGCTGTTCGGTTTTCGGCACGCCGTGGATGTCACACCATATGGTCGGTATTGCACCCGGCATTGCCGTCAACCCGCCGACAAAGCCTCCGCTGAAGCCGATCAATGCATTACGTCCCGCATTCATCTGCAAGCGATGAGAAAGCGCCGGCCGGAATAACGTGTAGGCCGCGTAGCAGGCGACGGCGAGACCAAAGCTCTCCCTGAAGATCCGGGCGTCCGCCGCTTGCAGCAACCACACGGCGATCGGAACGCCGAGCAATCCGCCGACGACCAGTCCCGAGCTCTGCTTCCAGCAGATGCTTTTTCTCAAGGCCCAAAGACCCGCGGCTTGCACGGTGATGCTGCAGGCCATCATCAGCGGGACCGCCTCCCGTGGTGGGAGAACGTGAAGGAGAATCGCGCCAGCCACCGCCGAAAAGGCAAAGCCCGCGAGGCCCGAGACGAAAGCGCCGCAAAACACGGCGATGCTGAGCAGGCAAAACGACGCCATGTCGCCCATGAGCTAACCCTTCTTGTCTGTCAAATCCTGGAATAGCGAGCTGGCGATCAGTCCCCGGACGACAGTCCGGGCGGCTCGGGCGGTGCCCCAGCATCGCTCTGGCGGGTCGACGTCAACATCGTGGCTGCAAGAATGTGAAAAATGACAACGCAGATGGCGATCGTTGCGAGCAGCGTATTCTCGCCCGGCGCCGAAATCCGAAGCTTGCGTTCGGGCGACTTTTCACTGACCGGCATTGTCTCGCCCTCCAACATCTGACCGAGAGGCAAACTGGGGCCACCCATTGTCGGTCAGGTGACGATTCTGTCGAAGGGTGCGCTCTGCCTGCAGCCGTCGCGAATGGTGGAGCGCTTGAAGGAGGCGTCCAAACCAGCCTTCCTTTCGGGAAGACCCTGTGGAGGCGACAAACGAACTCGCTGAAAACAACGCATCGCTTCTGGTTGAAGCTCTGCTGCTGAACAATGGTGCGGAGGATGCCGCGATCGACTGAAACATCTTCTGAAGCAACAACCCATAGAACACGCGGGTGAGACGCCGCGCCTTTTCTTCCAAGCGCATGACACAAACACCTTGTGTGAGTGACTGGATACGGCTGGAAGTATCGAGCGGGACGCCGCGCCACGCTTTAAGGCGAGCTTAATTTGTTCTTATCGTTTCCTTGATTCTGAAGGGTGTGCTTGCTTTCGGGCCCGCGTACCGGTTGAATATCCGCCTTGCGCACACCTCCGAAGGCATTGTTTTGCTGTACCTATTTGACGAGTTTGTCCTCGACACCGACCGGCGGGAATTGCGCCGTGACGGACGTACGATCCCGTTGCAGCCCCAGGTTTTTGACATCCTCGAATATCTGATCCGCCACCGCACCCGGGTGGTGACCAAGGACGATCTGATCGGTGCGATCTGGGGCGGGCGCATCGTCTCGGAGTCGGCGCTCACCACCCGCATCAACGCAGCCCGTACCGGAATAGGCGATTCCGGCGAGGCGCAGCGGCTGATCAAGACTTTGCCGCGCAAAGGCGTCCGCTTTATCGGCACGGTGCGGGAAGCGGCCAGGGAGGTCGAGAACGCGGTCGTACCTCTGAAAACCGAAATCTCCACCCTGGTGGTCGGCCGGACCCCCTCCTTCGCGACGATCGACCAGATGACGCGGCACGTCCTGTCCGGCAAACGGCAGATGGTTTTTGTCACCGGAGAAGCCGGGATCGGCAAGACGGCCTTCATCGCCAAGGCGCTCGAGCAGCTGACGGAACAGGGCTTCGATCAGCTCTATGGGCGCTGCACCGAACGGTTCGGAACAGACGAAGTCTTTCTTCCACTCATCGATGCGCTGGTGAGCCGTTATCGCGCGAACGGTCCGGAATTGATTTCGGCAGTTCGCGCCCACGCACCCACCTGGATCCTGCAATTGCCAGGCGTCATCGACGCATCGGAACGCGCGGCTTTCCAGGACGAGGTGTTCGGCGCGACGCGCGAGCGGATGCTGCGCGAATTCTGCGATCTTCTGGAAGCGCTAAGCATCGACCGCCCCAGGGTTCTTGTTCTCGAAGATCTGCACTGGAGCGACTTCGCGACACTCGACGTACTGTCTCGCTTCGCGCGCGGGAACGGCAAGGCGCGCGTGCTGGTTCTCTGCTCCTATCGTCCGGCCGAAAGTTCCGTCGGCGGGCATCCCATCCCTCGCCTGCACCGGGATCTCGAGATTCATGGATATTGCAGCGAATTGCGCCTCGATCGGTTGTCGCGTCCGGAGGTCGAGCGTTACCTGGCATTGCGCTTCGGCGACCAGGAACTTGCCTCCAGCCTGTCAAAGCCGGTCTTCGAGCGAACGCTAGGGCATCCCCTGTTTGTTGCCACGCTGCTCAAGCACTTGATCGACCAGGAGTCGATCATCGAAGCGGACGACGGATGGCGCCTGTCCTCACAGGCGGCATTTGCGCAAGACCGCATTCCGGACAGCCTCGTGAACATGATCGGCCACGAGCTCGATCGCCTCACCGACAACGAGCGGCGTCTGCTCGACGTCGCCAGCGTTGCCGGCGAAGAATTTTCTGCGGCCCTCGTTGCGGCCGGCCTGTGCGACGATGCGATCGACGTTGAAAGGGACATCGAAGCGTCGATCCGGAAGGATCAAATCCTCGTTCGTTCGGGGGTTGCCGAGTGGCCCGACGGCACATATTCGGGCTGCTACGCTTTCCGTCACATTCTCTATCAGAACATCATTTACCAAAATCTGCCGCCCGGGCGCCGCGCACAAACGCACAAGTTCCTGGGCAAGAGGCTGGAGGAGGCCTATGCCGGCCGCACCCCCGAAATTGCGCCCGCGCTCGCACTTCACTTCGAGCAGGGTCGCGACTTTCCGAGCGCGTTGCGTTACCTCCGGGAAGCGGCAAATAACTCGACGAAACGCCTCGGCCATGCGGAGGCCGCAAGCTATCTCACCCGCGCGCTTGGCATACTCGATCGTTTCGATGCTGCCGACAAATTCTCAACCCGCGTCGCTCTTTTGCGGGAGCGAAGCTGGGCTCTTCGCTCGTGCGGCGACCTCGCCGGCTCCATCCGTGATCTGCGAGACATGATTGCCTGCGCGGAACAAGCGGGCGAGATCAAGCAACAGCTCAACGGCCTCACGGCGGTGAGCAGCCTCTGCTTGCGCGTGGATCGCCACGCCTGCCTTGAGGCCGCTGAAGATGTGCTGTCGCGAAGCCAGGCGCTGGCGGACGACACATTCAAGGCTCTGGTCCAGGGCAGCAGCGCGAGCGTCAACCTGTTCCTCAACGGCTGGCGCAAACAGGACGCCACGCTCTGCGACAGGGCGATCGAGCTGAGCGCGAATGCCACGAATTATGGCATCTTGATCAGGCGCAATGGAATATCCGGTATCGTCGATTGCTGGAGGTCGCGGTACCAGGAGTGCCGCCGCGCCGGCACGGAAGGCAAGCGGTTGGCGCGTCTGGCCGGCGACGTTTACACTTTTGTTCTGTTCAACGTTCTTGAGTCGATCGCGCTGATTCATCTGGGCGAGTGGCGCGAATTGCGACGTGAAATCACGGCCGGCCTCGAACTGGCCGTCAGGAACGCGAACGGCCCCAGCAGCGCATTGTGCCGCCTGACGCTTGCGTGGTTGCACGTCGAAGCGATGGACTTTGATGGAGCCCGTGAGCTCTGCGAAAGCGTCGACGATAGTCTGCTGGTCGGCGATCAGTCGACCTACTTCCACAAGCGGGCCGTCCTTGCCAAGGCCTATGTCGGGCTGAACGACCCGTCGGGAGCTCGCAGGCAATTTGATGACATCGAGCGCCGCAGGCATGAAGAAGGCATCGACATCGAATTTACCGCCGCGACGCAGGTGTATCATTGTCTCGGCGAATATTACTTGCAGGTTGACGACTTTACGCAGGCCCAGAGCTGTGCGCGCCAGCTCCACGACTATGTGGCCACGGCTCCGGATCTCAATCACCTGGCCCAGGCCCACGGACTGCTCGCCCGTACTGCGCTTGCCTTGGGCAATTCAGCGGAGGCTCGGTTGCAGCTGTCTCGCGCGCTGGAGATCGTCGACAGTGCCGACTTCCCGATTGCTTCCTGGCGGGTGTACCGCACAGCCGCCGAGATCTTCGCGAAGTACGGCGACGTCGACAGGGCGGCGACGTATCGCATGCGATTTGTCGAGACCGTCCGAAGGCTCGCGCAAAATTTCGAACCCGGGGATCGGCTGCACAAGAGCTTGCTCGCCATGTTGGCGACGCGAACAGCGCAACTGGAAGCAATGACCCCTCTGCCTCCGCGGCCCGACAGTGCACGCCATTGACCCGATCCGCCTCGACACGCATGGCGGCCAGGTCTGCAATCTGCCGCTCAGTCGGCCGAAATGGCGTTAAACTGTGCGGCAAGTTGCGATGAAAATGGCCAAGCTACTTTGAGCTTCGCACCGCGCGCCAATCCTTGCGAACGCCGGCGAGGTCGGATGCTCAGCATATCATCGGGTTATCCCCGTGATCGCAAACTCCACCCGGTTGATCCGAGGGTACTGGCGCAAATGCGTGGTAGGCCGGCGTAGCGATCGATCGCTCGCCCTCGAAGCGAGAGCTCGCCCCCACGCCCTGCTCGGTGCGCCGATCGCCGGTGCGGTGCTCACGCGCCTGGAGCGGCGTGCTGAAGATTGCGGTGACGACCAGTCCGGTCAACAGGGCCTTGGACAGGACTGACGCAATGGGATTTTTGAATGGTGTCATCGTGGTGGTTCCTTTCGTTTGGGGGATCCCCCGCAAGGCAAGAGATCCGGTCCACCACCCTTAGACGTGCGTTGTCGCGCACTTATTCCCAAGTCACAAAGTAGTTTCCGAGGCGCGTACAATCTTCTCGGACACGAGACAGAGCTCTACGCCGGATTCGGTTGCCTGCATCGAACGTGAATAAAGGTTTAGTCAGCCGAGAACCGGACGTGTCCACGCGGCGCGCGGCGAGCTTTGTTGAGGCTGTAACGGCAAGACCGAAAACGCACATGGACCCACGGCGCGTATAAGATCATATTGCCCAGGCATCACTTTGTTCGAAGAGCAGAGGATTGATCGAATGTACGCCAACATTCTCTTGAGCACGGACGGATCGGACGTTGCGCGAAAAGGCGTTGAGCATGGCATTGCCCTGGCGAAGGCGTTGAACGCCAGGCTGACGATCATCACGGTGACGGAAGCGCTGCCGGTCGACTATGGGAGCGGACACGCCTCGGGATGGATTCCGACGCAGGAGGAGGTTGACAGCTATGACGCAGCCTGCAAAGCCCGTGCAGGCAAAGTGCTCGATGAAGCGCGCGCCATGTCGGAGCAGATCGGCACGCCTGCGGAACTCCTGCACGTTCCGAATGCGCACCCGGCGACTGCGATCATTGAAACAGCAGAGTCGAGAGGCTGCGACTTGATCGTCATGGCCTCTCACGGGCGTCGCGGCCTCAGGAAGCTGTTTTTGGGCAGCCAGACATCCGAGGTCCTGGTGTATGGAAGCGTGCCGGTGCTGGTCGTGCCGAAACCGGCATAGTGCAGGGCTTACCCCACGCCACTCGGCTGTTCTGCCGGGCGAGCCCAACCGAAACAAGGCGCCAATCGACCGCTCTCACGCGGCAGGAGAATTTTATGGTCAGTGAAAAAGGCCCGAACATCAAAAAGAAGCAGAAATGCAAAAATTGCGAGGGCAAAGGCTTGCTCAAGAAGGGCGAGAAGGTGGTGAAGTGCCAGCGCTGCAAGGGCACGGGGGTGCGGTGATGTTGGGTTGATGACCGCTCTATTCCCGGGGGATTGCGATGACAGTGCACTTCCCAGCAATCGATTTTATTTTTGATCAGCCCGGCTGGATCGGGCCGAAGTCACGGCGTCACCGATTCGCTTTAGCGTATTCGTGTTGCGCAACGTGCCGACGCCCTTCAGGCGCCCCGCGCCTAACGCCGAAAGCAAACGCGATCGCGCTGGATCGCCCGTAAAATGGATCCAGAGATCGCCGCCGGCGACGGCTATTCGTTCATCGCTGATATAGCGTGCCAGGGCGTTTTCGCCGCCTTTCGGGATTGGACTGCGCATCACGCGAACAGCGACCCTTTGCGGATCAGCGGTCGCTTCGGCACGAAACGGGTTTGCGCGTAGCAGGCGTCGCCACGCGTCAGCGTTGCGAACGATGATTGCGACATGCTTGCCGAACCGCACGTTGAAGGCCGCTTCGAGATTTTCTTCCAACTCGGAAATCGACGCCTTGTCGCTGTCAAACGTCAGATTTCCCGTCGCGCCGATGGTTCTAGGGTCGTGGAGGCCGAGGCCTTGCGCCATAGCACGCAGCTCGGCCATCGCCAATCGCCGGCCGAGCGGGAGAACCACACTGTAAAGCAGGGCCACGTAGGTCGTCATCGTTGGATGGCTCTCGTTCTCGGTCGGCTATCCTGACCAGCTTTATCTTTCACAAGGTCAAATATCTTACGAGGTGCAGTCAAGCACTGTCACCGCAATAGCCCGCACCATGAAGCCACTGGTATTCCGGCCGGCAACATCAAGCTTCGTGCAGTATTCTGGGCGATCCATCACAGAAAGGTCGTGAGCTCATAAGCCAGCACGGCTCCGCCAAGACAGCGCCGCCATGGGTTCACCCCGCGGAAAATCTCGTCGAGGGCCCAAACGATGAGGCCGCCTTTAAACACGATGTCCAGGGCAATAGCGGCAGTGCCCGGCGGCTGCCAGATCCAGCGCAGGGCACCGGCCACGATGACGACCCAGAGAACGAGGTTGGGGGCCTGGGCGATCGTGATGTCACCGGTTTCGCGATTCCGAAAGAACCATTGCAGGAACCTGGACATGATCGCGCTCGCCTCTCCGATCGCGAAGATTCTCGAGTACTCCGGTCGCCGCGATTCCCGATGTTTGCGATCGAGGGCCGCATCGGGTCTTTCGCGGTTTCGGGAGATGACGACGACAGCGCTGGATTGCTTGCCATCGACGGGCAGCCTATGCGTCCCGACGCATTGCGGCTGCTTCGGTGGAGCAGCCACATCGAACATGGGCGCCGTCGCCGGCGCCCTTCATCGCTTGCCGCTCAATCCCGGCTGCGATGCAGCACGTGCCGTTGCTGCTGCGGCGCGTAGGCCCGCATCGGGTTGATACCGCAGCTCTCGTTGGTGCCGCTCGCGGTGGCGCGGCACTGCTCATAGGTAGAAAACTCGCAATTGCCGGGGTAGCCCGATTGGCGGCCCTGCAGGCAATAATTGTCTTGCACCTCGGTTGCGGACGCGGCGGTAGAGGATGCCGCGACGGTCAAGGTGGAAACGGCCGCAAGGACGGCGATGGCAAGATGACGATGCATGAGGGAACTCCTGTGTAGCGCTCGCCGGATGCGAGGACTCTCGTAAGCTAACGTTTGAGATCTCGAATACTTCGCAGCCGGAGAGATTAAATCGCTGTTATGTGCCACAGGGGCGGCACGCCCGTGCTCCGCTCTTGCGCCGCGGCGCGCGACCTTACAGTTCAGCTGGCCAGCCCGATCGCTCGGCTCGACGCAAGGACGACTTTACGATCAGGCGATGGAAGGGCGCGATTCCCGCGATATAGGCCCGCCCTCCCAAATGATTGAAGGTCACGACCGTTGTGGCGACAAGTCGGCGGCACAAGGCGGACTCTTCAACCAAAACGGACAAACGGAAGTCGAGATGGCGATCGTCCTCGCCAAGAATAATCTCATGACGACGCCGATCGTAGACCCGAAAGAAATCGATCCTGTCGGTCGCAACGTCATCGCGCAATTCAGACGATGTCTTAAGACCAAACCCGGCAACCAAAGTGTCCCTTAGAGCCACTAGCCAGCCGACCCATCGCGCCTGACCCATAAGCATATGGGTGGCGAGGCGCTCGGCGTCGCCCGTCGCATGGCTCGGCAGATCGATCGCGAATGCGTCAGCGAAGCCCGCCTTGGCGTAGAGCGGCTTGAGCACCGAACGTTGCGGCAAATCCACTCGAGCAACGCGCGCCATAGATGTTCTGCCCAGACTGAATGGAAGCGAAGAGGTGGTGGAGACCAATAGCACCCGCGGGACTCTCCAACAAGCGGCGAGGCCACCGGCCAGGTCGGTGCCCCCTTCCCGCTCAGCGGTCATTGAAACTGAATCGCAGACCACGCTGCCGGCCACGCGAATAGGTGCCAAGCCGATTACAGCGACAGTGCACTCCATGCCTCTGGCCGCTTTCATTGGCTCGAAGGCTTGTGGATTAAAGTCCACCCACAATAGGAGGGTGAATGGCGCTCAACCTTGTTTCCGTTCAGGTGCGGCGGATGGGTCGCTACGTACACTCACCCTCCATCCACCACGCACTCCGCACCATCGATAACGTAGGCTGCGTGACGAAAATCCCTGATGGTGGCGAGCTTGTCGGCGGACCAGTTCAACAGCATGAAATATTTCGGCCGCCCGCTCGGCTCGTTCGGATCGAACACCAGGATCGCGGGACGTCCGTCGACCTGCCCCGTCACCAGGTGCCAGTCGCTGATCTTCGAGTAATTGCCGAAATAGCGCGACACCTCGGCCTTGCCGTTCAGCCTGGTGCGGTTGACGAGTTCGAGCCTGACATCATCGGCGATCATGGCGCGGATCGCGTCGAAGTCGCGGGCATTGAAATGGCCGACATAGGCGTTGAGCCGCGTGCGGTCGGCTTCCGACAGGCCCGGCTGCGGCGCGTCGTCCGGCTCCCCGGCGAACTCACGCAACTGCGTGCGCCCACGATGCAGCGCGGCCTTCACCGCCGGCAGGCTGAAATCCATGATGTCGCAGACCTCGGCAAGCGAGCAGCCGAGCACGTCCATCAGGATCACGCTGGACCGCTGCGCCACCGGCAGCCGCATGAAGGTACGCAGGCTGGTCGCAGCGATCTGCCGGCTTTTCACATCATCGAGCTGGTCGGCAATCATCTCCACCTCCTCAGCCGAATGAAGCGCCTCCTGCCGGTTGCGGCGGCGCAGGAAATCCAGCGCGGTGTTGTGCGCGATGCGGAACAGCCAGCCCTCCGTATTGACGACGGGCGTGACCGATTGCAGCGCTCCCATCGCCTTGATCAGCGCATCCTGCAGCACATCCTCACCGTCGACGACCGAGCCGACCATGCGCGCGCAGTAGCGATGCAGCTTCGGCCGCATCCGCGCCAGCAGCGCCTCGATATCGATGGTGGCCAGTGGCTCTGGCGCCATTGCTCCTCCGCCTCGCCTGGTCAGGACTCGTCCAGCATACGGTAGTTGCCGACGATCCTCACATCACGAACCAGCGGCGGCTCGGCGCAGCGATCGCGGATGCCGTCCTGGAATGCCTGAAACGCCCTGAGTTTCGGGATCTGGCTTGAGCCGTCCTCGGCCGCGGCCTCGACCAGATGGATGAAGGTGTCGTCCTCCAGCCGCAGCGTCAGATAGCGCACGCCGTCCGGCCCGGCCGCCTTCAATTCCGCAAATACGGCCGAAACCAGCTCGGCGTTCCTGTCGGCCAGCTCCGGCTTGGCCTTGTACCTGATCAACGTCCTTTTCATCGCGCTCTCCTTGCTCATGTCGCGACCTCCCGCATGGCTTTCCCAGACAACCGGTGCCCCGCTTTTCCGGATCAAGCTCGCGTCAATGGCCGCGTCATCCCCAAGGACGTTTGGCGACCGGCGAAGGATGCGGCCCGGAAAAAATTATTTCCGGCCGCATCCTTTGCCCCTCCGGCCTCGTCTAGCCGGCAGAACGCGCCGCGACAGGGTGGCGCAACACACGGAGAGAGGGCGATGCAGACCCCGACCAATCGCGCCGAGAAGAACTGGGTGCTCGGCGTCACCGCGCTGGCATCCTTCATGATGGCGCTGGACGCCATGATCATTACGACGGCATTCGCGACCATCCGCGCCGAATTCGGCAGCCCGGTCGAGACGCTGCAATGGACCGTCAACGCCTTCAACCTGACCTTCGCCGTGCTGCTCCTGACCGGCGCCGCGCTCGGCGACCGCTTCGGTCGCCGCCGCATGTTCGCGGCCGGGATCGCCCTGTTCGTCGTTGCGTCGGCGGCCTGTGCGCTCGCCGGCAATGCCACCGCGCTGATCGCCGCCCGCGCGCTGCAGGGCGCCGGCGCCGCTTTGGTGATGCCGCTGGCGATGGCGATCCTGAGCGGCACGTTCGGCCGCGAGGAGCGCGCCCGCGCGCTCGGCATTTTCGCCAGCATCACCGGCTGCGCGCTGATCATCGGCCCCGCCATCGGCGGCTTCATTACCGAACATCTCGGCTGGCGCTGGGTGTTCTGGATCAACCTGCCGATCGGCCTGATCGCGATCGCCCTGGTGCTGGCACGCTTGCGCGAAAGCTTCGGACCGGCTGCCGCATTGGACATCCCCGGACTGGCTCTCGTCGCCCTCGCGGCGCTCGCGCTGGTCTGGAGCCTGTTGCGCGGCAACGCAGTGGGATGGGCGAGCGCTGAGGTCATGGGCACGCTGATGTCAGGCCTCGTGTTCACAGCCGGCTTCGTGCTCTGGGAATTGCGCGCAGCCGCGCCGATGGTGCCGATGCGGCTGTTTGCATCGCGCGCCCTCGCCTCCGGCATGTCCGCAAGCGTCCTGTTCTACGCCGCGATGTATGGCGTATTGTTCCTGCTGCCGCAGTTCCTGCAGACCGCCCTGGGCTTCGACGCCTTCGGCGCCGGACTTCGCCTGCTGCCCTGGACAGCGACGCTGTTCGTCACCGCCCCGATCGCCGGCGCGGTCGTCAACAGGTTCGGCGAGCGGCCGCTGGTGGTGACGGGATTGCTGATGCAGGCGATCGGCCTTGGCTGGATCGCGGAGATCGTGAGCCCCGCGGTTGCCTACTCCGCCTTGGTCGCGCCGCTGGTGCTGGCCGGCGTCGGCGTCTCAATGGCGATGCCGGCAGCGCAGAACGCGATCCTGAGCTCAGTCGCGGTGGCTGAAATGGGCAAGGCGTCCGGCGTCTTCAACATGGGCCGCTTCCTCGGCGGCATGTTCGGCATCGCTGCGCTGGTGGCGAGCTTCTCGGCCAACGGCGGGGCCTACTCGGCCGCGCATTTCGAGAGCGGATTTGCTGCGGCGATGCGCCTCGCCGCAATGCTGTCGTTGGCCGGCGCGATTGCGGGGCTTTTCCTGCCGGCACGGCGACGGACCGCCAGTGCAGCCGCGCCACAGGATGCGTGGCGCTGACACAGGCACGGGGCTGCGGTGACGTTGAGGTGGTGACCTCCCTCATGCCAAGGTAAGGGCCGCCAAGCCGTCAGCGGCGGATACCGCACCATTCACTGTTCGTCCCACCCGAACAGTGAAGCCAATTCCAGCGGGATTATCCAGCCAACCTCCCTGCCTATTATCTCCCCATCAAACAGGGAGACCCCACCATGACCACCCAGCACCCACGCACAGCCATCGTCACCGGCAGCTCGAAGGGCATTGGCGCGGCGGTCGCCGAGCGGCTGGCGCGGGACGGCCTCGCCGTCGTCGTCAACTATGCGAGCGGCGCTGCGCCGGCCGAGGCGCTGGTGGCGAAGATCAAGGCCGCCGGCGGAGCGGCGATTGCGGTCAAGGCCGACATCAGCAAGCTGGCCGACGTGCGCGCACTGTTCGACGCGGCCGAGACGGCATTCGGCGGCGTCGACGTGCTCGTCAACAATGCCGGGATCATGAAGGTCGCCCCACTGGCCCAGACCACCGACGAGGTGTGGGACCAGACCATCGCGATCAACCTCACCGGCACCTTCTATGCGCTGCGTGAAGCGGCGAAGCGGCTGCGCGAGGGCGGCCGGATCGTCAATTTCTCGACGAGCGTGGTCGGGCTTTATCAGCCGACCTATGCGGCTTACGCCGCGACCAAGGCCGGCATCGAGGCGATCACCCACATCCTCTCGAAGGAGCTGGGCGTGAGGCGGATCACGGTCAACGCGATCGCGCCGGGCCCAGTCAACACCGAGCTGTTCCACAACGCCAACCAGCACGACATCTCGCCGATCATCGACCGGACGCCGCTCCATCGACTCGGCGAACCCGACGACATCGCGCGCGCGATCTCGTTCCTGGTCGGGCCCGATGGCGGCTGGATCAACGGCCAGATCCTGCGCGCCAATGGCGGCATCATCTGAAGCCGCATCGTCTGGAGATCATGACCATGAGCGATGCGATCACGGGCGGGGCCCCACGGCACAGCCCCGCGTCCCTGCTGTTGCCTGGCTTGCGAAATTTCTACGAGATCGCCAATCCCGTTTCCTATGCGTTTCTGCGCGTTGCCTTCGGATTGATCCTGTTCACGCACGGCTTGCCGAAATTGCTCGGCGAGTCCCACGGCGCCATGGCCAATCCGTTCGCGAGCTCCATCAATTTCATAACCAATTCATTGCATTTTCCGGCCCCGGTGGCGTTCGGCTATTTCGTGATGCTGCTGGAAACCATCGGGGCCATCATGCTCGCCGCGGGGCTGTTCACCCGCCTCGTCGCGCCGATGGTCGCCGTGCAGATGGCGATGATCTGCCTGATCCATTACCCCAAATGGGCCTGGATCGATCGCGGCATGGAGTACCCGTTCCTGATGGGCCTCGTTGCCCTGCACATGTCGTTTCGGGGCGGCGGGCGATTTTCGGCGGACCGCTTGATTGGACGGGAGCTTTGAAGGCGGCCGGACGGCCCTGCCTGCTCCGGCCGCGCGAGATCTTCACGCCGCCGCCGTTCAATCCCCCCGCACACAACGCCACAGCAGATCGGCGATCTCGGCGCGGCGCTGAGCCCTAGCCTTTGGTGAGGACATGTCGAAGGCGAATTGCGCCTCGAAGGTGTGACGGTTGGCGACCGCGAAGAAGCTCAGCGCATTCAGCGTCATGTGCAGCTCGACCGGATCGATGCCGGGCCGGATCGCGCCGCAGGCCGCGCCGCGCTCCAGCACCTTGGCAATCTGGCTGATGCTCGGCTGCGTCATCTCCTTGAGCCTGCGGCTGATGGCCATGTGCCGTCCGCGATGGATGTTCTCGACGCTGACGAGGCGGACGAATTGCGGATGGGCCTGGTGGAAATCGAAGGTGAATTCGGCAAGCCGGCGGATCGCGGCCTCCGGCTCCAGCGCCTCGAGATGCAGATCCTCCTCGGCGGCGCGCATCTCCGCATAGGCCATTTCCAGCACCGCGGTGAACAGCTCTTCCTTCGAGTTGAAATAGTAGAAGATCAGCCGCTTGGTGATGTTGGCGCGGGCGGCGATGGCGTCGGTATTGCCGCCGGACAAGCCGTTCTCGGCGAACTCCTCGAAGGCGATGTCGAGGATCTCCTGCCGCGTCCGCTCGCGGTCGCGCCGCTTGATCGGCACCGGCTTCGCCGCCCGGACGGGCTGCTTCTTCACACCTGGCATCTGGCCCTTTGGTCCTTCACGGCGGCCGGTCGCGGCCTCGCCGCCCATCCATAGCGCAATCGAGCGCCCTTGACATCAATTATCCCATTGGATAATTATTAATTAACCTATAGATTAATTAGAAGGGAGGAGACACATGCGCCTGATCGGCGACCGCCGCGCCAGCTCCCGAATGCCGTGATCGCCTGTGCAGGAAAGCAGGTCATGACCGCACTCGGCCTTGCCCATCTCACCGCGTTGGAGCTTGCGCCCACGGCGCTGGTTGCCGAGGCGGCGCGAGCCGGGTTTGCCGCCGTCGCGCTACGCTTCATCCCGGCAACCAGCGACGGGCCGGCCTATCCGACGCAGGTCGGCACCGAAGCCCACCGTGCGCTGAAGCGCGTGCTTGACGGCGAGGGCGTACGGGTCAGCGACGTCGAGCTGGTCCAGCTCAAGCCCGCCATCGACATCTCCTCGCTCGCAGGCTGTCTCGAAGCCGGCGCCGATCTCGGCGCCACCGCGATCATCGCTTCGGGCGACGATCCGGATCGGTCCCGGCTCACCGCGCGTTTCGCCGAGCTCTGCCAACTCGCCGCGTCGTTCGGACTGCGCGTCGACCTCGAATTCATGCGTTGGCGCGCGATCGGCAATTTGGCGCAGGCCGCGGCGGTCATCCGCGACGCAGGGCAGACCAACGGCTCCATCCTGGTCGACGCGTTGCACCTGGCGCGCTCCGGCGGCCGTGCCGCCGACCTGATCCCGCTTCCCGACCATTGGCTTCGCGCCGCGCAACTCTGCGATGCCGCCGCCGAAGCGCCGGCAACGGACGGGGCCATCATCGCCGAGGCGCGCGCGGGACGGCTACCGCCCGGCGACGGCGCTCTGCCGCTCGGCGCACTGCTGGAGGCCCTGCCCGCCGACACCGCCCTCAGCGTCGAGATGCCGTTGCCGGCACTCGACGCGAGAGAGCGGATCGCCACGGCGTTCAACGCGACCAGGAACTTGCTCGAAGGCCGTGCCCGCGGCGCCAGACGCCGCGACTGTCACGGCTGGGCCTAAACCCAACGGAATGCACGAGATGACAAAAATCAGGATTGGCGTGATCGGCGCAGGATTGATCGGGCGCAAGCATCTGCGCAAGCTGGCCGAGCATGGCGACTACGAGCTCGCCGGCATCGCCGACGTCAACGCCGAGCAGGTCGCAGCCGAGCAGCCCGGCGCACGCGTCTTCGCGGACTACCGGAAGCTGCTCGACGAAGCGCGGCCCGAGGCCGTGATCATCGCATCGCCCAATCAGCTCCACGCCGAGAACGGCATCGCATGCGCGCGGGCCGGCATCCATATCCTGATCGAAAAGCCGGTCACCGATACGCTGGAGACCGCCGCCGGCCTGATCGCCGAGGTCCGCAAGGCCGGCATCCGGTCGCTGGTCGGGCATCACCGCCGCCATCATAGGCAGGTGAAGGCGCTCAAGGCGCTGCTTGGCGAGGGCCGCATCGGCGATGTCGTCGGCGTTTCGGCGATCTGGGCCACGCACAAGCCGGCGGACTATTTCAACGCGGCGCCCTGGCGGTCGCAGGCCGGTGGCGGGCCGATCCTGATCAATCTGATCCACGAGATCGACTTCCTGCGCTTCGCGGTCGGCGAGATCGTTGCCGTGGAGGCCATCGCCGCGAACCGGCAGCGCGGCTTCGCAGTCGAGGATACCGCCGCCGCGCTGCTCGAGTTCGAGAACGGCGCGCTCGGGACATTTTTCCTCAGCGATTGCGCGGTGACGCCCTGGACGATGGAGCAGGGTCTCGGCGAGGCGCCGGAGTTTCCGTTCAGCGGCCAGAGCAGCTACCGCCTGATGGGTCGCCGCGGCGCGATCGAATTTCCAAGTCTCGATCAATGGACGCAGGAAGGCGGCGCGCAGGACTGGAACAAGCCGATCCAGGCGCAGGCCAATCATGCGGCGTCGATCGATCCTTACGTCGCCCAGCTCGATCATTTCCGCGACGTGGTCCGGGGCGTGGCGCCGTCGCTGCAATCGGTCGAGGACGGCGCGCGAAGCCTGCTGGTGACGCTCGCGATCGCAGAGGCCGCGACGGCGCGACGGCGCATCGACCTGCGCGAGCGCTACGCGGCGCTCGGGCAAGGTGAGCAGGCAACGACCTAGAGAACGGCTTTCACCGCCGTCGGACAGACGCGAACGGGCCAAGCCACGCCAAGAGGGCGGCCCGGCCACGCCAAGAGGGCAGCCCGGAGGGAGGAGCGAGGTGAACTACAAGTTCGATTTCGGACCCGTGATCGAGGGCCTGCCGGAGTTGCTCTGGGGCTGCGCCGGCACGCTCGGCCTGGCGCTGTCGGGCATGGTGCTGGCGCTGATCATCGGGATCGGCGGCGTGCTGCTGCGCGATTCCCGGCTCGCGCCGCTGCGCTGGCTCGCCATCGCGTTCGTCGAGGCGATCCGCAACACGCCGTTCCTCGGCCAGATCTACTTCGTCTTCTTCGCGCTGCCGATGGTCGGCATCCGCCTCGATCCCACGCTGACCGCGATCATCGCGCTCGGCGTCAACGGCGGCGCCTATGCGATCGAGATCATCCGCGGCGGCGTGCAGTCGACCAACAAGGGGCAGGTCGAGGCGGGACTGGCGCTCGGCCTGAGCCGGACCCTGATCTTCCGCCTGATCGTGCTGAAGCCGGCGCTGCGCGCGATTTTCCCGTCGCTGACCAGCCAGTTCATCATGCTGACACTCACGACGAGCATCGCATCGGCGATCTCGGCCTATGAGCTGACCTCGGTCGGACAGGCGATCGAGACCAACACGTTCCGCAGCTTCGAGGTCTATGGCGTCGTCACGCTGCTCTATCTCGCGATGTCGTGGATGCTGATGCAGATGTTCGCGCGGATCAACGCGCGCTTCCTGCTCTATCCCGTGAAGTGAGGGCGGCGCATGGACAAGAACCAGTTCCTGTTCCTGCTCGGCGGCGCTGGTTTGCTGCCTCGATCTGGAGATCTCGGTCGACACCAGCGTCGTTCACCTCGCCGGCGCGATTGGCGCTCCGGTCTGGACGATGTTGCCTTTCAACCCGGATTGGCGCTGGCTGCTCAACCGAGACGACAGCCCGTGGTATCGCTCCATGAGGCTGTTCCGGCAACCGAAGAGAGGCGACTGGGCCAGCGTCGTCGACCGCGTTCGCGTCGAGCTCGAGGGCCTGGTTTCCGCGCGGCGCAGCCGCGACGGTGCGAGCGACGAGCTTGTAACTGCACTTGCGGGGCCCCTCACTCCTCCACCCGAAACAGCCTCCACCGCTCCGGCACGCCCTTGAGCTGGTGCATGCCGTGATCCCTGAAGCTGATGGTCGATTGTGCCTTCAGCAAATCCTTGACCGCGCTCGAGACCAAGACTTCGCCGGCCCGCGCTTTCGCGGCGACGCGGGTGCCGATGTGGAAGGCGAGACCGACCATTTCGTCGCCGCTGATCGTATACTCGCCCGCATGCAGGCCGACCCTGATCTCTAGCCCCAGCGTGCGCACCGCCTTCTGGATCGCGGTCGCGCAACTGATCCCGGCAGCCGGCGCCTTGAACGTCGCCAGCACGCCGTCGCCCGTCGTCACGACTTCCTTTCCGCGCGAGCTCTTCAGCTCCTTGCGGACGGCTGCGTAATAATGGCCCATCACCTTGGTCCAGCGCGCATCGCCGAGCTTCGCGGCCTTGGCGGTGGAGCCGACGATATCGACGATCAGGATGGTGGCGAGCGCCCGCTTGAGGTCGGTGCCGCGCTCGGCGGGGCGGCGCCGGAGCGCGATAGCTCCGACCAGCGGCTCATAGCGATGGCTGCGGCGCCGCGCGATCGCGGCCTTTGCGTAATCCTGGGCACGCTGCGCCGTGCCGCACCGAACTGTCTTCTCCTGCGGCGAGCGCGTCCAGTAGACCTTGCGCCCGGCGCCGGTGCCTTGGACCTCCACGCCGCCCCACTTCAGGAAAACCGCCGAGCCGACGCGCCTGACACACCACGCCTTCGACGTGTATCCCGATACGTTCGACTGATGGACTCCGATGCGAAGGAATTTTGGCATGAACGCGCGGCCAGTCGAAGGAACGTTTGGGCGGACCTGCGACCAACGTATTCGCACATTCCTGCATTGGCAACAGGGCTCCTCGCACCCTACGCTCCCCTGCGTGCCTCCTGCTTGCCGATCGAGCAGCGCCACGCCGCGAGACGTTCGGCTGGATGCTGCGCCATCCATTCGGCGAGCTGCGGCGCTCCCATCAGACAGGACTGCATCGTCACGTCAGCGAAATCCGAGGTCGTGACGATCTGCTCGTGGCAATCTGTCGGCGACGAGAGGCTGCAGAGCACGGCAATGATCTTGATCATGTCACGAGAGCTCCTTCGACGTACTCGGGCTCTGCGTCGCCGCCCGAGTGGTCGACCGCGGCTCGACGGGCCGCTCGCCGTCGGGATCGGCCCGCGGAAACACGGCGTCATAGTTAGCGCGCGCTTCGCGGATCAGCCGCGCACGCTCGCGCTCGGCTCTTGTGACCAGTCGAACAACTTCGCCCATATCGGCTCCACGGGGTGGCAAGAGAGGAAACTGACCAGACGGCCCTGATTGGGCGACCGGCTCACCGCGCAACCCGCAATCACGGGTACGATTCGTATCGCGTGCCGGCCGAACGCGCCGATGACCTCGCCGCATCGACGCTTGATGCCTTTTCGGCGCGCCGCTGATAGTCATTGGCCAGCATCTCGAGACGCGTCGCGACCACGATGTCCGTCATGGTCCGGGCCGCGCGCAGCAGGCTCTGCGCCGTCTCGAGATATTCCTTTCCTCGTCGTGACATCTGCATGGTCATAGGCGCCTCGCGCGGTTTTCTGAAAACATGTCGACAACCGACGGAAATCGACCGAACCAGTCGCGCTCACCCTGCCGGCGCGTCGCCAAACGTTCGACGCACTTTTTCGAGCAAAGGGGCTTTCGCCAAGAGTAGTAGCGGACCAGACCAAACTTGCCGTCGCACGCGGCACAGCGAGCGGTTCGACTTCCAGAAACTTGGGAACAGTTTGGCATTGTCGTCTCCTCTTGTGGTCGCGTCCGATGTGTCGATCACCTTTTCTGTTGCATCGAGGCAGCCGCATCGACTGTCCTCGACCAAATCTTGCGGCACCAATCGCAACGCCGCCAGTGAAGCCAACCTAGGCGTCCTGCGCGAACATATCTTTCAACAACGCGTCCGATATTGCCCATAAGCACGACTTCCGTCGCGCGCAGGGGACGTACCCCGACAACTGCGCCTTTGCGCGATCGCCCGATTCCGGAACTGGATCAACGTCACAGCGACGCACTCATGCACCGTTAATCACGGCACATCGAGGCCATGACGGGCGGCGATAGCGACCGTCGTTCGGAGATGCCGGGGTGTGCGGGACGATGGCAAGCTGGCGTTGCCAATAGGGAGCTGGATTTCTCCGCCATGCCGCACGGCGGCGCGCGGGTCATCGGCAATCTTGCGTCAGCGAGATTTCAACCGGACGGCTGCGGCGAGCGTGCCGCCTCAGCCGTGAAACGCAAACAGCTCGATCGGATCGCTGAAGCCGCGCACCTCGTATTTGCCGACATGCTCGAGCTCGAACTCCCGCTCGACCAGCTCGGCGAAGGCGCGCGAGAGCAGCACCGGTCGTCCCAGCTGCTTGGTCAGGGCTTCGAGACGGGAGGCCATGTTGACGGCGGGACCGATGACGGTGAAGTCGAGCCGGCTGGACGATCCGATATTGCCGTACATGACGTCGCCGACGTGGACGCCGATGCCGTAGTTCAGCGGCGCGCGGCCGGTCCCGTTGTTCCGTTCGTTCAGCGCGGCCATGGCCTGCCGGGCTTCAGTCACGGCGCGCAGCAGGTTTGCGCAGGCGCCGGGCCCGCTGAGCGGGAAAATGGCGAGCAGGCCGTCGCCGATGAATTTCAGGATTTCGCCGCCGTGCCGCGCGATCGGCTCCGACATCGCGTCGAAATAGTCGTTGAGGAGATCGATGACGTCGTCGCGCGGCCAGTTGTCCGAGATCTTCGTGAAGTCACGGAGGTCGCAGATCATGATCGCGGCACGCACCGTCGTGCCGGTGCCGCGCCGCGTGGCCCCGGCCAGGATGAGCTCGCCGGCATGGGAGCCGACATAGGTCTCGAGCAGCGTTCGCGCCAGGCGGTTCTTGACGCGGATCTCGCTGACCAGCGCCAGCACCGGCAGCACGTTCTTGAGCGCAACTAGATGCGCGTCGTCGAAGCCGCCGGGGCGATCGGTCGCGAAGGTGACGAGATGGCGCTTGCCGAGTGTGTGGTGGAGCGGCCAGGCGACGTAGTCGGTCAGACCTTTCGCGCGCATCTCGTCATAGACCGCGTGCCTGCGGCCGAGCGACGGATCGCCTTCGAGGTTCTCGCGGAGTTCGCTCGCACCGTCCAGCATTTCGCTGACAGGGCTGCCGATGAACTCGGATCGCTCGAGCACATCGAAGTCGACCCGCGAGATCTTCGCCTCGCGCATGCCATCCAACCACATGAAGGCGGCGCCGAGCCATTGCGGATGCTGGATCCGGACGTGCATCGTCGACCGCTTGAGAGGAATGCCCGCCTGCTGGAGGCGGATGCACATCTCGGCAAAGATGTTGTCGACGAAGCGCTCGCCGCTCGTGCCGTTGGTCAGCCAGTCGACGACGCCGTCGGATAGCGTGGTGGGGCGATTTTGGTCTGGCGCGGTCATATCCTGCCCGTTCATATCGTGGCTTGCGCGGCGGTCCGCATGATCAGGGCAGATATCGTGTTCCGGCGCCGCGGCGTCAACCTAGCCATGTGCATGGATTGTGCGCATCCGCCGGGCGATTGCCATCTAGCCGACGAGCTGAATCGATCCCAGTACCGCCAGCCCTGAGACGAGTCCCAATCTGGACGCCTGGGTCTGCTCGACCTTCAGCGTGCTGCCGTCGGGGATGACAATATCCTCGCCATTGAGACGAATGCTGCATTCGCCGGAAACCGCGTAAACCAGGTGCGTGCCGGCGGACAATGGCCGCTCGCCGGGTTCCCTGAGTGCCAGCAGCTCGATCTCCGCCGCGCCGCGCCGGGCCATCAGGTTGACGACCTCGACGGGACCCGCCTCGAGCGCGGTCACGACCTCCATCTCGCCGGTGAAGCGCACCGTCGTAAAAGGTTCACGCTCGTCAAAATCCCGCTTGGGCGACTTCAGCACCAGCCCGCGCCCACCGACGACCATTTGCAGGCGGTCGATGCCGGGCATGTAGGAGAAGGGACCGGGCGCCACGATCGGCGTGGAGGCAAAGCGCCAGAGCAGGCTGTCCCAATCCCTCGCCGGCGCGTCGGCGCGATGGGCATCCGCGATATCGGTGAAGATGCCGCCGCCGTTCTTCCAGGGCGAGCGGGTGTAGTCTTCGGACTTCAGCAGCGTGGTTTTCATGTCTTGAATCTATCCGGGAAAACATGTGGCCGAGATCGCCCGCGCATCATGCGCGGGTTGGGCCGGCTTTGCCAACCGGTTTCACCGGCGATGAATTGCCGTCACGCCTTGGCGTCGAGGTTCAGCCTGGTGCTCAGCTCGTTGACGAGCGAATCCACGAACTGGTTCTGATAGGCCGAGATGCCGTTGAAATAGACCGGGCCGCCGGACTGCACCAGCAGGCCGCCGCCGGACACTTCGGCATCCTTGGCACCGCTCTCGGATTGGGTATCGAGCTTGCCCATGGCGTCGTCGAGCTGCGCGGCGGTCTTGTCGTCCATCTCGCCATTGGCCTGAAGCGTGGCGAGCAAGGCCTGGTAGGCACTGCCGAGATCGGCTCCCGTCCCCGTCTCGGCCGTCGCCGAGAACGTGCCGTTGGTCTTGCCGCTGTAGCTCTTGTAGGTCAGCGTCTCCGTGGTGGTGCCGTCGCCGTTGGTTCGATTGTCGAGCAACAGTTCGAACGCGTTGCCATAGGCGCCCGTCGTCAGCATGTTCGGATCGTTCGGATTCTTGTTCTTGCTCGCGCTTGTCTTGTCGGAGCCTGCGGTCCAGTTCGGCGGGACGGTGTAGCTGACGTTGGTCACGGCGCGAATTCCTGTGATCATTGCGCGGAAACATTCAGCAATTTTTGTGCCAGCGAAAGCGCAGTTGATTCCTGTCGGCTTTCCTTGTCGTAGCGCGCGGACTTCGCACAACGCTGCAAAAATTGCCCGGCAGTTTCATCCCGTCGCGCGATTGTGCGGCGCTCGCGCCTGAGTTCGTAGCCCGGATGAAGCGCAACGCAATGCCGGGGCAGCTCGCGCGATGAGGCTGTACTCCCGGATGACGGAAGCTGGCCTCGGCCAGCTGAGCGGCCGCTTCCCCTTGCCCCCGCCGGCGGCAATTTAGGTCAGAAATCTACCCCTTTTGGGTACCTTGCACGAAGCTTGAAGCGCCGCATAATACAGACACTTATCCAAAGTTAATCCGCTCGCGCTTCGGCCAGGCAATTGCGTAACGCGCTCCTCTCAGTGGGAGAATTGCAATGCCCGTGTTGGACTTGCCGTATTGGTTGATCATTGCAGGCTCCGCGTTGGTATTGGGCGGGCTCATTGGCTTAGGGGTCAGCCGCAACAGGCGGGTTGAGAGCGATCCCATTCTGCTCCCGGGCGATTTGACAGCATGGAAAGTCGAGGGATCAGAGACCTCGGACCTTGCGGCTATCCGGGATTCGCACAACTGACGGCTTGCGCCCGTGGCCCATTCTGCGGAGCAAACTCTGGAGAGAGACATGACCCTGCACTTTACGCGCGTCGAGACTCCGGTGCATGAACTTGAAATCTGGATGGCCTGCAGCGGCGGATTTTCGTTCGTGATCAGTAACGAAAGCCGCACCGGTCCTGGCCTTCACGGAAAGCCCGGCCTGGTTGCCTCATGGCGACCGGTCGAAGAAAACAAGTCCGCGATCAAGCTTGGCGGCTCCCCCTTCAGTACCTTCGCCGAAGCCGAGAAGGCCTGCGAGGCCGTCCTGGAGGCACTTGAGCAGATGAGCGAATCGCAAACGCCGAAGATTGCGTCCTCGCCGCAATGAAGAGAGACTCTGCTCGCCGGGGCATCGAATTCCGCGCCGCCGGATTGTGCTGGCGTCTTACATTCCGCTCAGGCCGCTATCCACCGCGAGCGACTGTGCGGTAACGTAGACGCTTTCATCCGACAGAAAGAACAGCACGGCATAGGCGATCTCCCAGGCGGTGGCCTGCCGGCCGAAGGGGACGTGGCCCTTGCCGCGGCTGGGGCGGCCGGCGCCGGCTTCGCGGCCGTTGGGGGTGTCGACGAGGCCGGGATAGACGAGGTTGGCGCGGATGCCGCGGCGCGAGCCGAGATGGGCGATGTTGCGCATGAGGCCGCCGAGCGCGGCTTTCGACGAGTCATACACCGCCATCTGCGATCCCGCTTTCAGCGCGGCGATCGAGGAGATGAAGACGATGGCGCCGCCGTTGTCGAATTTCGGCATCGCGGCGCGGCAGCACAGCATGGGACCGCGGACGTTGACGTCGTAGATCCTGTTCCATTCCTCGGGGCTGACGGCATCGAGGCCGGTCTTGCCGAAGGTGCCGATGTTCAGCACCATGCCGTCAAGGCCGCCCATCGCGCGATGCGCCTCCTCGATCATGCGCTGGACGTCAGGCTCCGACGTGACGTCGGCAGTGATGGCAAAACCCTCGCCGCCTTCGTCGGTGATGTGCTTGACGGTCTGCTGTGCGGACGTCCGGTTGAGATCTGCCACCGCCACCTTCGCGCCCTCACGTGCGCACAAAATGCTCATGGCGCGGCCATTGCCGATTGGATCGGTGGCGGCGTCGAACACGCGCTGGCCGCCGCCGACGATCAGGATACGGCGTCCCTTCAGGCGTCCCCTGCCCGGCGCTTCGCCCAATGACTCCGCGCTTGGTGGACGGACGTAACGCTCCGGCTTGCTATCGATTTCCGCCATCTCAGCCGCCCTACTTCTTGCCGCCGTCATAGACCTTCATGCCGGCCGCGGGATCGAGATCGGTTTCGGTTGCCTCGGTCAGGCGCGCCATCATCATATAGAAGCCGAGCGCAACGATGGATTCGACGATCTCCTGATCGCTGAAGTGTTTTCGCGCGGCAGCGAAGGTCGCCTCGGGCACGCGGACGTTCTCCACGATTTCGCGGCCGAATTTCAGCAAGGCTCGCTCCGCGTCGCTCAATGCGGCAGAGTCGTATTCGGTGCGTTCGACCGCATCGATCTGGCCTTGCGTGCAGCCGACGCCGAGCGCGATCGGAACATGCTGGCGCCATTCATAGGCGCCGCCCTCTAACTGGGCGGCCTGCAAGATCAAAAGCTCGCGGTTGACGGCTGAGAGCTTCTGCTTGTGCAGGATCGAATTGCCGAGCCGCATCGCCGGGATCATGTTGGCCTCGGCATGGGCCATCATGCGGAAGATGTTGAGCTTGACCGGCATGCGGTCGAACGAGGCGCGGATATCGCCGCTCGTCGTCTCCGGATCAATCAGGGGCAGCCTTGCCACGCGTTTCTCCCTTGGGTTTTCGTTTCTTGTTGTCTTCGCCATTGCCTGCCGCGATCAGCGACAGGAAAAAGGCGAGATAGCGGTCGATCGCCTCGATCACTTTCGGCCGCGGCGAAGGTGCCGCGCCCATCACGTAATGCTCGAGGCGGATGTAGATCAGGCCGGCCGCGAACAGCCGCGCGGTCTCGCGTGGATCTGGCGTCGTAACCAGGCCGGCGAGCGCAAAACCGCGAAAATAATCCGTCATCATGCTCTGCTCGCGCGCATAGAAATGGTCGGCGAATTTGGCGCGGATGCCGGGCACGCGGTTACGCTCGGCGGTGATTACTTTCTGAAATTGGTGCTCGCGCGGGTCGGACCATTGCTCGACGAGATCAAGCGCGAACTGACGGCAGAACGCGGCCGGCTGGCGCGCCAGATGCCTGTAGCGCGGCTCTTCCAACCGGCTCGCCGAACTGGCGGGGCCGTGCTCGGCCACGATCGCTTCGAGGATCGCGGCCTTGCCGGAGAAATGGTTGTAGAGGCTGCTCTCGCGGATGCCGACGCGGCGCGCAAGCTCGCGCATCGAGGCGCCGCCATAGCCGCTCTGCGCGAACAGATTGAGCGCTTCGCTGAGGATGCGCTCGCGGGTCGTGGGCGCAGCCGCTTCCGCCGCGCTGGAGGTGTGGACAGCCATGTGGCTTGACTAACGAACGAACGTTCGCTAGTCAACCGTACGAACGATCGTTCGTTTCGCCAATTTGGCGGCGACGGTCGCGGCCCGCAAGTCCGCTTCGGGCGCTGTTCTCGCGTTTCAACTCCGCTCCAATGAGAGGCGGAGAGCAATTTTGGGGAGACGACCTCATGGCGCGCTTTGCCCGCCTTCGCCTTCGTGCGGCCTGCATCCTGTTGCCGCTGTTCGCAGCCAGTGCCGCTCAGGCCCAAAGCGCGAAATACGATCCCGGCGCCGACGACAAGACCATCAAGATCGGCACCACCGCGCCGCTGAGCGGGCCAGTGTCCGCCTTCGCGCAGATCGCGAAATCGGCGGAGGCCTATTTCCGCAAGGTGAACGACGACGGCGGCGTCAACGGCCGGCGCATCCAGATGATCATCGCGGACGATGCCTACAGCCCGCCGAAGACGGTGGAGCAGACCCGGCGGCTGGTCGAGAGCGAGGAGGTGCTGCTGATCTTCGGCGGCGTCGGCACGCCGACCAACAGCGCCGTGCACAAATATCTCAACGACCGCAAGGTGCCGCAGCTCTTCCTGGGCTCTGGCGCCGCGAAGTGGGACGATCCCAAGAGCTTTCCGTGGACCGTCGGCTGGCAGCCGACCTATCGCGACGAGGCAATCGCCTACGCGAAGTACATCAAGGCGAGCCATGCCAACGCGAAGATCGGCGTGCTCTACCAGAACGACGATCTCGGCAAGGATTATCTGAAGGCGTTGGAGGAAGGGCTCGGCAGCGGCGAGGCCATTGTCGCGCGCGCGGCCTATGAGACCTCGGCTCCGACCGTCGACACGCAGATCCTGCAACTGAAGACTGCCGGCGCAGACGTCGTGCTGGTGGCGGCGACGCCGAAATTTGCAGCGCAGGCGATCCGCAAGATCGGCGAGATCGGCTGGAAGCCTGTCACCATCATCTCCAACGTCTCGGCCTCGATCAGCGGCGTGCTGGAGCCGGCCGGCAAGGACAATTCCACCGGCGTGATCTCCAGCCAGTACCTGAAGGACGCCACCGATCCCGCATCGAAGGACGACGCCGGCTATAAGGAATGGCTGGCGTTCATGGACAAGTATTTGCCGGACGCCAACAAGAGCGACTGGCTCAATGTCTACGGCTACACCATCGCGCAGACGCTGGTGACGGTGCTGAAGGCGTCCGGAAACGACCTCACCCGTGCCAATGTGCTGAAGCAGGCCACGACGCTCAAGGACGTAAAGCTGCCGATGCTGATCAACGGCACCGCGGTGAACAATTCGCCCGAGCACTACACGCCGATGACGAGCCTCCAGCTCATCCGCTTCGACGGCACGCGCTGGGTGCCGTTCGGCGATCTCCTGAAGAACTGAGCCCATGCGGCAGGTCAGGATCGGCAGCATGCGGATCGATCTCGTCAGCGAGATCCCTTCGCTTGCCTTCGACAAGACCTGGCTGTTCGCCAACGTCACCGACGCGGTGATCGCGGAGAACCGGAGCTGGCTCGATCATCGCTATATCGAGCCGGAGACCAGTCGCTTCATCCTCAGCCACCACTCCTATCTCTTGCGCACGCCGCGCTGGACTGCCATCGTCGACACCTGCTGCGGCAACCACAAGCCGCGGCCGCGCGTGCCGGTGTGGGACAACCTCAACCGGCCTTATCTCGACAACATGCAGGCGCTGGGCGTTGCCCCTGAAGAGGTCGACTTCGTGATGTGCACGCATCTGCATGTCGACCACGTCGGCTGGAACACGCGCCTCGTGGACGGCCGCTGGGTGCCGACCTTTCCCAATGCGCGCTATTTGATAGGCCGCGAGGAGTACCGCCATTTCGAGGCCGCGCACAACGCTGCGCCGAAAAACCCGGTGAACCATGGCTCGTTCGAGGACTCCGTGCTGCCGGTGGTCGCGGCCGGCCTTGCCGAGTTCGTCGAGACCGATCATCGCCTGTTTGACGATCGTGATGCCGCCCTGCGCTTCGCGCCGGCACCGGGCCATACCGCCGGCAACATGCAGATCCACCTCAATGGCGGCCACGATCACGCGGTGATGTCCGGCGACGTCATCCACCATCCCATCCAGTGCGCGGCGCCGTGGCTGTCGAACGCCGCCGACGTCGATCCGGCCGCAGCGGTCGCAACACGGATGGCGCTGCTGGAAGAACTTGCGGACACGCCGAGCTATCTGCTCACCGGCCATTTTCCGGCGCCGACTGCGGGCCGCGTGATCCGGCATGGCGAGGCCTACAGATTTCGTTTCGAGGATTAGGGGGAACCATCATGAAGCTGCGCACCGTCACGCTGTCGTTGCTCGCATTGCTGTCGGCGGCGCTGCCGGCACACGCCGAGGATCCTGCCGCCTACCCCACCCACAAGATCAAAATGCTTCTGCCCTATGCGGCCGGCGGCGGCGGCGACGTGATCGGCCGCTTGCTCGCCGACAAGATGGGCAAGACGCTAGGACAGGGCGTCTATATCGAGAACCACACGGGTGCTGCCGGCACACTCGGCACGCAGATGGTCGCGGCGTCGCCAAACGACGGCTACACCATCACCGTCGGCGGCATGACCACGCATGTGCTGGCTCCGGCGATCTATCCAAAACTGCCCTACGATTCGATCAAGGATTTTACGACGATCGGACGCATCGGGACGTCCTCGATCATGCTGGTGGCGACCAGGGATTTTCCTGCCAATGACATCAGGAGCCTGATCGCGCTTTCCAAGAAGGGCGAGCCGATCCAGTACGGAAGCTGGGGCGTCGGCTCGACCGGACAATTCTGTGCGGAAATCCTGATGCAGCAGACCGGCATCAAGATGGATCACGTGCCGTTCAACGGCATCGCCAAACTCGCGGGCGACCTGCTTGGCGGCCACATCTCGCTTGCAACGCTGGACATGGCAACCGCAACGCCGCTGGTGAAGGACGGCTCTATCAAGGCGCTGGCCGCCTGCGGCGAGCGCTCGCCGAGCCTGCCTGACGTCGCAACCTACAAGGAACAGGGCGTGCCGTTCGACCGCAGCCTGTCCTGGGCGATGTATGGTCCCGCCGGCCTCGCTCCCCCGATCGCACAGAAATTGTCGGCGGCGTTGAAGGACGCGCTGGGCGATGCCGAGGTGAAGGAGAAGCTTTTGGGGCTCGGCATCACGCCGCAATACGTGCCTGGCGACGAGCAGCGCGACATCAACGCCCGCGACATCGCGGCCTGGAAGCAGGTTGCCAGGGATGCAGGCATCGAGGTCAAGTGACGATCGCGAGCGATCAGAAGGGAGCGCGGGCATGAGCCGCATTTTCGGCGCGGTGCGCCAGAACGGATACGTCGTGCGGGACATCCAGGCCGCGATGAAGCACTGGATCGAGGTGATGGGCGTCGGCCCCTGGTACTACATGGACCGCGTCAAGACCGACTGGTTCCGCCATCGCGGCCAGGACTCCGCGGTCGAGATGAGCATTGCGCTGGCCAATTCCGGCGATCTCCAGATCGAGCTGATCCAGCAGCGCAACGATGCGCCCTCGCTGTACAAGGAATTCCTCGACGCCGGCCACGAGGGCCTCCAGCACATGTCCTACTGGAGCCACGACTATCAGGCGCTCTACGACAAGGCACTCGGGCTCGGCTACAGGATAGGCCATGAAGGCCAGATCGGCGGAGACAAGGGACGCTTTGCCTATTTCGACACGCAGGCCCATCCAGGAACCATCATCGAAGTCTCCGACATCAGCGGCACCAAGGGGCCGTTCTTCGAGAAGGTCCGGCAGGCGGCGATCACCTGGGACGGGACGCGGCCGATCCGCGAAGTCGGCGGAGCGAAACCTTAAAATCCGACCGCCGGGTTGCGACCGGAAGAAGCCGCAGATGCGGTACGACCGCGATCCATGGTAACATGAACCTCGTGTCCGAACCTTCAGCGAGGCAAGCATGTCCAACACTGACAAGGTTTTCGCCGGCTCGATCCCGAAGATCTACGACGAGTATCTCGTCCCGCTGATCTTTGCCCACTACGCCGCCGACATCGCAAAGCGTATCGCGGCTCTTTCCCCGTCGACAATACTGGAAACCGCGGCAGGTACCGGCGCCGTTACGCGGGCCGTGACCGCGGCGCTGCCTCCCGGCATCCGTTACGTCGCAACCGATCTCAACGAGCCGATGCTCGCGATCGCGGCGCAGCGCCAGGGTGAGGACCCGCGCATGACATGGCGTCAGGCGGATGCCACCGCCCTGCCCTTTGACGAAGCCGCGTTCGACGCGGTCTGCTGCCAGTTCGGCGTCATGTTCTTTCCCGACCGCGTCAAAGGCTATGCCGAGGCAAAGCGGGTGTTGCGACCGGAAGGCACGTTCGTATTCAACGTCTGGGACCGCATCGAGGAGAACGTGTTCGCTGACGACGCCACCGCCGCGCTCGGAAAAATGTTTCCCGATGATCCGCCCCGTTTCATGGTGCGGACGCCGCATGGCTATCACGACAAGGCCATTATCAGAGCCGACCTGGAACAAGCGGGCTTCCGCCACATCTCGATCGAAACGCTTGCTGCGGTGAGCCGCGCACCCACGCCCGAATATGTGGCGTTCGCATACTGCCAGGGAACGCCGCTTCGAAACGAGATCGAGGCCAGGGATGCGAGCAAGCTTCAGGCTGCGACGGACCTCGTCGCCGAGGCGCTCCGATCGCGCCACGGGTCCGGAGCGGTCGAAGGCAAGATCCAGGCGATCGTGATCGAGGCGCGGCCGTAGGTGCGGACCCTCAGCGCAGGTTTGCGCGAAGCTCGCGCACGCCGCGTCCGAGCCGTTCCCGCAACAGCGTCCGGAGCGTCGCGCCGTCCTCATAGCCGACCTCGGCGGCGATCGCATCGACGTCGAGACCGCTGCCATGCAGCAGCGACTGCGCGCGCTCGACTCGCAAATCCTGAAAGTAGGAGAGCGGAGACTTACCGAGCACCGACTCGCACCGGCGCTGCAAGGTGCGTGCGCTCGTCGCGAGCGCACTGGCGGCCTCCTGCAGCGAAAACCCTTGCTTGAGATGTTCGCGCGCCCAGCGCTCGAAACGCTGGATGAGCGGATCGGCCTGCGCGAGGTGATTGGGAATGATGAAGGGCGCCTGCAGGGAGCGCAGGTCGGCGAGCAGATAGCGCGACACGACGGCCGCGAGCTCGGGGCTCGCCTGGCGTATGAACCACAGCGCAAGATCGAGATGCCCCATCGCAGCGCCCGCCGTGACGACGCGGTCCGATGTCACCAGCATGCGTGTCTCATCGAGACGGACATTGGGGTAGCGTTGGCGAAACAAGGGTGACAGCCACCACGTGGTGGTCGCGTCCCGTCCATCGAGCAGCCCCGCCTCCGCCAGCACGAAGGTGCCGATGCAGGACGCGGCGATGCGCGCGCCCTCGGCGTACCAGGACTGGAGCTGTTTCACTGCCTCTCTGACATCGCGCCGGTCGAGCGCCGGAATCAGCTGTTCCGGCCGGCTCGTATTCAACGCCGGCACGATGACCCAGTCCGGCTTCAGATCGGACGCTACCGATTTGACGGGGATCGCAAAGCCCTGCCCGGATCGGACCTTCTTCCGCACGCCGACAATTGAGACATCGAAATGGGGCGCTCCGCCCGTTTGAGCGGCTGCGAAATTGTTGGCGATGGTGAACGCATCGAGCGTCACGGTCAGCCCGGTGTCCCAAAATCCCTCCAGGGCGAGCAATTGAATGCGCATGGCGGAAACGCTCTCAAAGTTGTCGTTTACGACAATACCGTTCGAACAGAAGCAAGCCTAGCTTGCGAGGCAACGGCAACCGGAACGAAGGCCTTCATCGCGATCGATAGATAAGGGTAATCATCTGAACCAACAATGCTATTCCAGATGTTCGCTCGATGAATCGATGGCGTAAACGCCTCTAAAAATGGCGCTTCTGCCAATATTGCAGAAGGCCCTTGATCCGATGCCGTCCACTGACAAGCAGCAATCCAAAGGAGCCCACATGAAAGTCATCGCCATCGGTAACATCGGCAAGGCACCGACACCCGAGGAGCGGCAGCAGATCATGCCGAGGGAAGTGCCGGCCACGCTCAAGCTGTATCTCGACGGGAAGATCGAGCAGTTCTGGTTTCGCCAGGACAAGCCAGGCGTGGTCTTCCTGATGAACGTCGAATCCCTCGAACAGGCCAAGGCGACCGTCGAAGCACTGCCGCTCGTCACCGACGGCTTCGCCACCTACGAGCTGATGCAAGTCGGTCCGCTCGCGCCGCTGGGCTTGCTCATCCAGGGCAAGTGACCGCGCGTCTGACCGACACGCTACGCTTCCATCAACCTTCCGAACCGGCCCGCATCGCCGCCGCACCACGGCGGCGATGCAACGTGCGGCAATCGCTGCCGGCGAAGCATGACTAAATGAAGAGCGCAAACCTCGTAACATGGAGGATTTCAAATGAAGCTTACACTCGCTGCCGGTCTCCTGGCATTCGCCCTGTGCCTGACCTCCGCCGTCCCCGGACGCGCGCAGTCACCCACGCCACCGACACCGACCACCCGAATTCTCGCGATCGGCACGGTAAACCCCGGCGCCGATGTCGCCGCTGCGCGCGCCATCCTGCCGATGGAAGTGCGCGAGACGGTGAAGCTCTATCTCGATGGCAAAATCGACCAGTGGTACTCGCTGCAAAATCGTGTCGGCGTCGCGTTCATCCTGAACGTCACGGATATCGCGGCCGCTCATGACATGCTCGAAAAGCTGCCCCTGGGGCAGGCTCATCTCATGAGCTTCGAGCTGATCCCGCTTGGCCCGCTCAATCCGCTTCGGCAGTTGCAGGGCATGTCGACGGGTCCACAGTAGACAGCCGGAATGCCCGTCGTCGGCGCCGCTGCGGTCGCCGACGACAGATATCTTCAGCTCAGGCGATGACGCGGCCCAGCGCGGCGCGCCGTCCTACCAGAAGCCCCGCTGCATCGGCTGCGCCGGCTGATAATACTGATACTGGCCGCGGCGGCGCGGATTGACGGGCTGCGGGTTCGGCTGCTGCTGGAAGAAGAAGCCGAAGCCGTTGCCGCCATTGCCCCAGCTGTCATCGCTTGCCATTTCCATCGGCGGCGGCGCGGTCGGCTTGCGGGTGATGAAGCCGCCCTGCGGATGATTGCTCAGCACCGCGACGAACTCGGTGCGGTAATTGGTCTCGGCGCTCAGCGGCTCGTCCGAAATCACGATCGACGAACGCGGCAATGCCGTCGGCCCGATGCGATCCCAGACGTCCTGCGGAATGGTGATGCGATCGAGCGCGTCCTTGGCGTCGTCGCCGTTCTCGATCGTGACCACGCTCCAGCGCAGGCCGGTATCGGCCTTCGCCATCGCGGTGAAGATATGCGTGCCGAGCGGCTGGTCGGGATTGCGGATGGTGACGGGCACCTCGATGCTGGTGTCGAACACTTCGCCGCCGCCGTCCGGCGCCGGCTTGTGCGTGTTCCGCCGCACGTAGAGCTTCTGCGTCGCGCGGCTGATGTAAACGGACACCGGCTCAAGCGCGAGCTTGGCGTCGGTCGCAGCCGTCACGGCATCGGCCTTCCTGGTTGCCGCGACCTTTGCCGCCTCCTTGGTGGCGGCAACGGCGTCGCGCTTCGGCTGTGCGGCGGCCTTGGCGGCATCGAGCGCCGACGCAGCGTCGGCGGCCTTGGTCGCAACCTTCTGCTTCAGCTCCTCGGCCTGCGCCCGCGCCTGATCGGTCTTGGCGGCCGCGATCTTCTTGTCGGCGAAAGCGAGCTCGGCGTCGGCCTTGGCCTTCTGCTGTTCCAGCTTGCGCAGCGATGCGGGAAGCGACGCGGCCTCCTTCGCGGCCGCGGCCGCAGCCTTCTTGGCCTCGGCGGCAGCCTGGATCGCCTCCTCGGCTTCAGCGGAGAGCTTGTCGGACCGGTTCGGCACGGCCGCGATGGCCTCGCGCTTCGGCACGAACAGCGAGGGATGAGTGAAATCGATCGGGGCCGCGTCGTTCGGCGAGATGATCACGCGCATGCCGATGTTGGTTTTGTCGAACAGGCCCTCGGCAAAGCCGAAGGGCATCCGCACGCAGCCGTGCGAAGCGGCATAGCCGGGCAGCGGCCCGCCATGCAGCGCGATGCCGTTCCAGGTGATGCGCTGCATGTTGGGCATCCAGGCATCGTCATACATGGTCGAGCGGTGGTCCTTGTCCTTCTCGACGATGGCGAAGACGCCGGCCGGCGTCTCGCGCCCGGTGGTGCCGGTGGACACCGGCGCGCGCAGAATCCAGCCGTCGGAATCGTAGAAAGTGACCTGCTGGCTCTTGATCGACACGATCGCCATGATCGGCTCGCCGGCCTCGCGCGGCGCCACCGCCTCGGCCGGCTGGCGGGCCTGCTTGGCCGCCTCGGCGCTTCCGCTCAGCGCCGTCAGGGCAACGGCCGTTGCGAGCGCAACAAGTCCGGGGGGCCGCCAACGCCGCATCGCCGTGGTGGATTGCGCCGTCGTCATCAGGTCTTTCATGCCATTCCCCGGTCCAGTACCAGTCCGCGCCTTACGTCGATCACGTCAGATTGCGATCTTTGAATTAAGAATTCGCAGCCACCTTGCGTTCCGTATCCGGCAATATTCGGACCTATCAGGCGGCAAATCTCTCATATACGAGGGCTCGCGCGGGCGGAAGGTGGGCTGGGGCCGGAGCTGGCCCGGGGCTGGTCACGAATCGCTGCGGCACAATGTCCGGTTAGTGGGTACGGCGCCCGATCAGCCGGGTCATTGCAGCGCCGAACAGGCCGAACAGCGCATACACCATGAGCGGCAGAGCGTGCGCGGCAGCCTGCCCGACCGGTTCGTGCTCCACGATTAGCAGGACCGCGAACACGGTAAGGCTCAGGAGGACGCAGATGAGGGCGGCAGCAAGGCCCAGCCTGCGCAGAACGAAGGCAAAGTCGGTGGTGGTCATGACCGCATCCGGGGCGAAGATGAACAGACCTACGCTAGACCCGCCCGCGCCAGCAGGATGTGACCGTCATCACAGAGATGCGGTTCCCGAACGCCGCGGCTCAAGACGCGACCCCGACCGCCTTGCTATCCACCGCGGCCTGGATTTCCGCATCACTCAGGCCCGCCTCGCGCAACACCTCACGCGAATGCTCGCCGAGGCGCGGCGCCATGCGATGGATGCCGGCCGGGCTTTCCGAGAATTTCGTCGCGGGCCGCGCCTGCCGGATTCGGCCTTCGGTCGGATGATCGAGATCCGCAAACAATGCGTCGGCGGCGAGATGCGGCTGCTCGCCGATCTCGGTGAGCCGGGCGAAGGCGGTGTGCGGCACGTCCAGCCGCAGCAGCAATTCCTCCCACTCCGCGGTGGTGCGGGTCGGCCCGATCTCGCTCATGCGGTCGTAGACCTTGTCGATGTTCTGGGAACGAAGCACGGGATCGCGCACCCCAAGCTCCTCGATCAGCCCGGGGCGGCCGACAGCCTCGAAGAACGCGCACCAATTGTCTCCGGAGTAAGGCAGCATCGTCAGCCAACCATCCTTGGTCTGCACCGGGCGCCGGTTCTTCATCCGCTTGTAGCCGGTCGGGCCGATCGGCGGATCGAACGCGTGCCCGCCCAGCATCTCGATACTGTTGAAGCCGGCGATGGTTTCCAGCATGGGGACTTCGACCATCTGGCCCTGCCCGCTGCGCTCGCGCCGGAACAAGGCCGCGGACACCGCGCCGACCATCGCCATCGCGCAGATCTTGTCGCCGATCAGGCTCGGAACGAATTCCGGCTCCTCGTCCGATCCGATCGATGACGCAAGGCCTGAAGCCGCCTGGATGATCTCGTCGAATGCGGGGCGCGCCGCCCACGGCCCGTCCTGGCCGAAGCCGGTCGCCGCGGCATAGATCAGCCGCGGATTGAGCTTTGCGCAGGACTCGTAACCGAAGCCGAGCCGCGCCATCGCCGCGGGTCGCACATTGGTGACGAGCGCATCGACCGTCGGGATCAGTTTTGCCAGCGCCGCCTTGCCGTCCGGATGCTTCAGGTCGAGCGCGAGGCTGCGCTTGTTGCGGTTGACGGCCATGAACTGGCCGCTCATGCCGCGGTTCCGGAACACGCCGGTGTAGCGCCAGGTGTCGCCCGCGGGCGGCTCGACCTTGATGACATCGGCGCCCCAGTCGCCGAGCATCTGCGCGGCGTAGGGGCCGAACAGCACGCTCGTCAGATCGAGAACGCGGATACCGCTGAGGGGACCGGTCGGTGTCATCGTCGTTTCACTGTCGTTGGAGGAAGCAACTGTGGGATAAGACAGGCGGGTCAGGCTGGTGCCAGCCCGCCCGTCACACTGCGTCGATCCTATTCGCCGATCACGTCGCCGAACAGCTCCCAGGACTTGCCGTTGAAGCGCGCCATCTGCAACTGCCGGATCGGCGTCACCTGCTCGGCCGAGGTGTTGAGCTTGATGCCCGGCAGCAGCATCGGCAGCTCGACGTCCCTGAACGACTGCGTCTGCTTCATCAAATTGGCGCGCGTGAGGTCGTTGCCGGCGCGCTGCAGCACCAGCTCCATGATCTGCGCCATGGTGTAGCCGGTGACGTTGAAGACGTCGGCCGGATCGGCGCCCGAATTGTACGTCTTCATCCATTCGCGCCAGGCTTTCATGCCGGAATCATTCTCCCAGCGCGGATCACCGGGATCCTTCTGGAAAGCACCGGTGACGATGCCGACGGAATTGTCGAGCCCGGCCGGCACCAGCACGGAGCCGACGGAGTTGGAAACGGCGGGAAGGATGATCTGCGGCTTCCAGCCGAGCTCGGCGATTTTCTTGATGGCCTGCGCTGCGAATTTCGGCGTGCACTCGTTGAAAACAACGTCGGCGCCGGCGGCCTTGAACTTGACGATCTGGGAGTCCACGGTCGGATCCGATGTCTCGTAGGTGGCCTCGGACACGATCTGGTTGACGTGCTCCCCTAACCCTTCCTTGAAGCCTGCGAGATAGTCGCGCCCGGGATCTTCGTTCGGCGTGATGACGGCGATTTTGGCATTCGGCTTGTTCGCAAGAATCCACTTGGCATAGACGCGGCCTTCCGTCCGGTAGGTCGGCTGCGAACCGGTGGTCCAGGGAAAATGCTGCGGATCGTTCCAGCGGCTGGCGCCGCTCGACGGGAACAGCTGCGGGATCTTCTTGGCGTTGAGGTATTTCTGCGCGGCGATGTTGGGACCGGTGCCGAGCATCGAGAACATCGCCAGCACCTCGTCGCTCTCGGCGAGGCGGCGAACCTGCTCGACCGTCTTCGACGGCGAATAACCGTCGTCCATGCTGAGCAGCTCGACCTTGCGGCCGTTGATGCCGCCCTTGTCGTTGAGCATCTTGAAATAGGCGATCTCGGCGCGGCCAATCGCGGAATAGGCGGAGGCCGGTCCCGAGTAGGGCATGGTCTGCCCGAGCTTGATCGACGTGTCGGTCGCGCCGGTGTCGTAGTTTCCGGCCGTCGCGGCCGAAGCGGCGCCCAGCGCCGCAAGCAGAGCAACGACTCCACGGACCAGTTGTCTTCCCGACATGCTCGGCATCTCCTTCCCGGGCAAGACGCATCGACGCGCGAGCTCACAGCTGCCGCCGGCGCCCTCCACTTTCTTCTTGGTTATCATCGGCCGCATCGATTGCGATGCCGGCGAGCGCGACGATACCTTGATTATGAAGCGTGAGATGTAGCGAAGAATTCAGATGCGTATGCGCGGCTTGCAGCCGTTCTATTTTACGCGCGCGTCACACGACAATGTGAGCGTCAGACCTCGAGCCATGCGTCAGACCTCAAGCCATTCCTGCCGCACGGCGGCATTGGCCTTGAGCTCGTCCGGCGTCCCCTCGAACACGACGCGGCCGTGGCCCATGATGTAGACGCGCTTGGAGATGCGCATCGCGATGGACAATTTCTGCTCGACGAGCAGGATGGCGACACCGGCCTGCGCGATGCGCGCAATGAGATCGCCGACCTGCTGCACGATCAACGGTGCCAGACCTTCGGTCGGCTCGTCGATCATGATCAGGTCCGGATCGCCCATCAGCGTCCGGCAGGTCGTGAGCATCTGCTTCTCGCCGCCCGACAGCACGCCCGCGGCCGTATCGGCACGCGCGGCGAGATTGGGGAACATGTCGAGCATGTCCTGAAGCCGCCATTTGCCGGGGCGGCGCGTGTCCTTGACGCCGAGCAGGAGGTTTTGGCGAACCGTCAGGCTCGGGAAGATATCGCGATGTTCGGGCACATAGCCGAGGCCGAGGTGCGCGATCTTGTAGCTGGGAAGGCCGGCGATGTCCTTGCCCTTGAAGCGGATCGTGCCTTGCGGCGCGACCTCGCCCATGATCGCCTTGACCGTGGTCGAGCGGCCGACACCGTTGCGGCCGAGCAGGCTCACGACCTCGCCCGCGGCGACGTCAAGGTCGACGCCCTGGAGGATGTGGCTCTTGCCGTAATAGGCGTGGAGATCCCTGACCTCGAGCATCAATGCGCTTCCTCGCCGAGATAGGCTTCCTTGACCTTCGGATCGCGCCGGATCTCTTCCGGCGTGCCCGAGGCGATGATGTGGCCGTAGACCAGCACGGAGATGCGGTCGGCAAGGCCGAACACGACGCTCATGTCGTGCTCGACGATGACCAGGGTCTTGCCCTCGGTCAGCCGCCGGATCAGCGACACCGCGCGGTCGGTTTCGGCGTGGCTCATGCCAGCGGTCGGCTCGTCGAGCATGACGACCGTGGCCCCGCTCGCGATGGTGATGCCGATCTCGAGCTCGCGCTGCTCGGCGTAGGTCAGAAGTCCCGCCGGAACATCGCGCCGGTGCGTGAGATGGATGTCGTCCAGGATCTGGGCCGTGCGCTCGCGCACTTCCGGCAGGCTGTCGACGTTCTTCCAGAAAGCGTAGCGGTGTCCCGTCGCCCACAGCACGGCGCAGCGGACGTTCTCCCAGACCGACATGCGGGCGAACACGTTGGTGACCTGGAACGAGCGCGACAGGCCGCGCCGGTTGATCTCGAACGGCCGCAGGCCGGAGATCACATCGCCGTTCAGCTTCACCTCGCCCGAGGTCGGCTTGATGTGGCCGCTGATCAGATTGAACGTCGTGGATTTCCCCGCGCCGTTCGGACCGATGACGGCGTGACGCTCGCCTTTCGCGACGCTGAGGTTGAGGTCGCGGATGATGCCGACATTGCCGAAGCGCTTTTCGACGGCGCGGACTTCGATGGCCACGGTCATGCCAAATACCCCCGGTCACGGGCGACCGTCGCAGCCCTGTCCCACGCATCCGCGATCCTCCGCCAGCTCAGCCGCGCGACGAACGCACCGCCGACGACGAGAACTGCTGCGGAAATCCACGTCACGGGCGATTTCGCGTTGAAGGGAATGCCAAACAGGTTGATCGGGTCGCCGCCGGAATAGCGCGCGACCGTCTCGATGGTGAGGATGACGCCGCAGGCGAGTGCTAGGGTCGGCACAACAGCGACGAGATAGGACGGGATCACCGTCCACAGCGTTCCGGCGCGAACCAGCGGCCGGTGCATCATCAACAGGCCGGCGATACCGCCCGGCGCGAACATCACGATGCCGATGAAGATGATGCCGAAATAGAGCTGCCAGACGCTGGTGAGGCCTGTCAGCCCGAGCTGGAGATAGGTCACCAGGATCGCGCCGAGGATCGGCCCGAAGAAATAGGCGATGCCGCCGATGAAGGTGGAGAACAGCACCAGACCGGACTGGATCGCACCGAGCAGCGCGGAGTTCGCGATCTCGAAATTGATCGCGGTCAGGCCGCCGGCGACGCCCGCGAAGAACCCGGCAAAGCAATAGGCGAGATAGCGAACGACGTGAGGATCGTAGCCGATGAACTGGACACGCTCGGGATTGTCGCGGACGGCATTGCTGATCCGTCCCAGGGGCGTCCGGGTCAGCGCGTACATCACGATGGCCGACAGCACCAGCCAGAACGCGATCAGATAATAGACCTGAAGCTGCGGCCCGAACGACCAGCCGAACATCTTGGGCAACGCCGTGCGATCCGTGGTGATGCCGGCCTCGCCGCCGAACACCGAGCGCAGGATCAGTGAGGACGACGCCACCAATTCGCCGATGCCGAGCGAGATCATCGCGAACACGGTGCCGGCGCGCTTGGTCATGACCCAGCCGATGATGACAGCGAAGACGAGACCACCGATCCCGCCGAACAGCGGAATGAACGGCAGCGGGATCGGCCAGCCGTGCGACACCACCGCATTCATCATGTGGCAGGCCGCGAAGCCGCCGAGGCCGTAATGCACGGCGTGACCGAACGACAGCAGGCCGGTCTGGCCGAGCAGGATGTTGTAGGAGAGCGCGAAAACGATCGCGATGCCGATCAGGCTGAACGACGTCAGCGAGCCGCCGGAGGAGAAGATCAGCGGCAGGACGATCAGCACGGCGATGCCGATCAGCCAGACGCCGTAGAAGCGCAGGCCGTCGCCGGCGGGCTTCGATGCCGAAATCGGTTTGGCGGTCATGACTCGCGCGTCCCCATCAGGCCCATGGGGCGAACGATCAGAATGAGCACCAGCAGCATATAGGGGACGATCGGCGCGACCTGCGCGATCGTGACGTTCCAGATGTCGGTGAGGACCGACGGTCCCGTCGACGGATCGAGCGGTCCGAACGCACTCGCCAGCGAGCCGTTCAGCGCCACCGCAAAGGTCTGCACCAGGCCGATGACGAGCGAGGCGATGAAAGCGCCGGGCAAGGAGCCGAGGCCACCGAACACGATGACGACGAACAGGATGGGCCCGAGTGCTGCGGCCATGTCCGACTGCGTCACCAGGGCCGGACCGGCAATGACGCCGGCAATGCCGGCGAGCGCGCTGCCGACGCCGAACACCACCATGAACACGCGCCCGACATTGTGACCGAGATGCCCGACCATGTGCGGATGCGTCAGCGCCGCCTGCACGATCAGGCCGACGCGGGTGCGCTTGAGCACGACCAGCAGCGCCACGAAGATCACGACCGACACGGCCAGCATAAAGATCTTGTAGGCGGGATAGTTAGTCGAGAAGATCGTGAAGGCAGGGAAGTCGAGCAACGATGGCACGCGATAGTCGACCGGGCTCTTGCCCCAGATCATCGACACGATTTCTTCGATCGCAAAAGCCAGACCGAAGGTCAGGAGCAATTCCGCGACATGGCCGTGCTTGTGGGTGTTGCGCAGGCCGTAGCGCTCCACCGCCATGCCGATGGCGCCGACCAGCAGCGGCGCCAGCACCAGCGCCGGCCAGAAGCCGATCCACTTGGTGAGCTGGAAGCCGAAGAAGGCGCCGAGCATGTAGAAGCTGGCATGCGCGAAATTGAGCACGCCCATCATGCTGAAGATGACGGTCAGCCCGCTCGACAGCAGGAAGAGCAGCATGCCGAACAGCACGCCGTTCAGGGTCGAAATGACAATGAGTTCAAGCACAGCGCACTCGTCTCTATCCGGGGCCTGATGGCCCCGGTGAACATCGCCCAATCAAGAATAGTCCGGCCACCGCCTTCCCGCGACCGATGTCGGCCGCGGGAAAACGACGGATGTCGTGATTACGGCCGCGTCATCTTGCAGGTCGTGGGGACCATGGCCTGCGCCGTGTCGACCTTGGAGACGAGGTGCCAGCCCCAACCGGTGCTCTCCTCGTCGAACGGCTCGTTCTCGGTCAGCTTGCCGAAGGAGGAAATGTAGATCGGCTGGAGGAACTGGTGGTCGTCCTTGCGCATGATGCCCTGGCCGCCGTCCAGGACCTCGAACTTCAGGTCCTCGAGCGCCGCCGCCACCTTCACGGGATCGATCGAGTTGGCCTTCTCGGCAGCCGCCTTGAACATGCGCATCTCGTTGACCGCACGCGGGTACCACAGCGACAGATTGACCTTGGCGCGGAACGCCTTCTCGTAATCCATCGCGGTCTTGTTGCCGGAATTCGCAAAGCCTTCGGTGATCTGGAAGACCTGATGATCGAGACCGGTCTGCTTGACGGCAGTGGGGCCGCCGGCGCCACCGGCATAATAGGTGTACCAGTTGACCTTCAGGCCGGCGTCAGCGGCAGCCTTGAGCAGCAGCGCGAAGTCCTGGCCCCAGTTGCCGGTGACGACGCTGTCGGCGCCGGACGCCTTGATCTTGGCGATATAGGGCGAGAAATCGGTGACCTTCAGCAGCGGATGCAGCTCGTCGCCGACGATCTGGATGTCGGGCCGCTTGGCGCCGAGCATCTTGCGCGCGTCGGAGCGGACGGACTGACCGAACGAATAGTCCTGGTTGATCAGGTACACCTTTTTGATCGAGGCGGTGTCCTTCATGTAGTTGGTGAGCGCCTCCATCTTGATGTCGGAGCTCGCATCCCAGCGGAAATGCCAGTAGCTGCACTTCTCGTTGGTCAGGCTGGGATCGACGGCGGCGTAGTTGAAGTACAGCACTTCCTTGCCGGGATTGCGCGTGTTGTTCTTGGTGACGAAATCCGACAGCGCCGCGCCGACGGACGAGCCGTTGCCTTGCGTGATGTAGTGGACCCCGGCGTCGATCGCCTTCTGGGCCTGCACCAGGCTTTCCTGCGGATTGGTCTTGTTGTCGAGCGGCACGATCTCGATCTTGTGGCCGAGAATGCCGCCCTTGGCGTTGAGCTCGTCGGCCAGATACTGGAATGTCTTCAGACCACCCTCGCCGACGCTGGCACCACCGCCGGAGAGCGGATCGATGTAGCCGATCTTGAGGGTGTCCTCAGCCGACGCGGCATGACCGAGCATCGGGGCGATCACGGCAATGGCCAAAGTGAGCTTGCGCATTTTTTCGTTTCCTCGCTGGCTATCGACTTTAGTCGATGGGCTTTTTGCGCATGTTGCAGCGCAATTGCAGATCCCTAATGAGCAGAACGAACTTTGATTTTCAAGCTCGGCGAGACATGGCTCCGGCCATCGCTATGAAATGTGAAGGCGGCTTCCCGTCTCGCCGGCAGCTTTCCGCGACGAGGAATAGAACGCAAGGGGAAACTGGCCTGCGCGGCGCCCGACGACGCAGGTGTCGCAGCCGTCTACAGGCTGCGATAGTTCGCGATTCCCGACAGGTCGGGCGTGAATCCGAGCCCCGGTTCCTCGCCGAGGACGATCGTACCATCAGTGACATTGGCAACGGCACCGCAGAACCGGTCGCGCAGCGGATTGTCGTTGGCATCGACCTCGAGCCAGCCGTCGCCGCCGATGCCTGCCAGCAGATGCGCCGAGGCGAGCAGTCCGATGCCGCCGCCGAGATAATGCGGGCAGAACGTCTTGCCCGCCTTCAGAATGTCGCGCGCGAGGCCGGCGCATGCGCTCAGCCCGCCCCATTTCGCGATGTCGGGCTGAACGACGCCGAGCACGTCTTCGGCCAGGACGTCCTTGAATCCCTCGTCGCTCGAAATGTTCTCGCCCGCGGCAATCGGCATCGTCGCGGCTGCCCGCAGCCGGCGCCATTCCGCGCGCCGCCGGTCGGCCCGGATGGGCTCCTCCAGCCAGCGCAGATCGAACGCGGCCAACCGCGGCAGCATCTCCAGCGCCTGATCGACCGACCAGCCCTGATTGGCATCGGCGGCGAGCATGCCCGCACCGACGATCGCGCGCAGCGCGGCCAGATGGGCGAGATCGGTCTCGGCACCGAAACCGACCTTCAGCTTCAACGCGCGATGGCCACGCGCGAGCGCGGCTTCGGCCGTCTGCGCGGCGCCGCCCGGATTGATGCCGCTGGCATAGACCTTGATCCTGCGCGACTGCCCACCGAGAAGCCGCCACAGCGGCAAGCGCTGCCGGCGCGCGGAGAGATCCCACAGCGCGAGATCGATGCCCGAAATCGCCTGCGCGAACGGACCGGGCTCGCCGCATTGAAGCGCCAGCACTTCGGTACCCTTCGTCAGGACCTCGAAAGCCTGGGCGGGACTGTCGAACCTGCGCCCGGCAAGGCCCGGAGCGAGCACTTCGTTGACAAGCCGGGCACGGTGCTCGGCGCCCGGTGCAGGAAAGTTGGACCAGGCTTCGCCCCATCCCTCGACACCGTCCTCGTCGAGCGCGCGAACGAAGACGGCCGGACGGTTGAGCATCCTGCCGAACGACGTCACCACCGGCGTCGCCAAGGGATAGCGATAGCAGAACGCCTCGATCGAGCGGATGGTGAAGCTGTCAGTCGTCATCTTGCAGGCCCTGCGACCGAGTTGAGACCACGCGGGACCGTTACCATCTCAGTAGGCGCGCGCGAAGTCACCTTCCTGCTTGATATCAGCGAACACCGGGAAGCGCGCCTTCCACGGCGTGCCCTTGGCCGTGGTCAGCTGATTGAGCCGTTCCAGCACCCCGAGGCCATCCTTGCGCAGGCTAGCCGACACCGCTGCGCGATCCGGAAAGTTCTTCAGGACGGCATCCAGCCAGATGGTGCGGCCCGCCAGGAAACCGCTTGCGCCTGCGGCATAGGAGTAGTCGAGCACGCGCTCGAACTTTTCAGGCGCAGCGCCGCCCGACAGCAACACCCAGGGGATGCTGCGTTCGCGGCAGATATCACCGATCGCATCGAACTCCTTCTGCGCGGCCTTTGCTTCCGTGCTGCCGTCACGCGCCGGCAGGCTGTTGGCTGCAAGCGGGCTCTCCAGCTTGAGGAGATCGACGCCGTATTCAGGCTTTGCGAATTCGCGCACGCTGTCGATGACGAGGCCCGGGAGCTTGCCGGGCGATTCCACGTAATCGGCCGTGTGATTGGCGCTGCCGAGGAACGGGTAGACCAGCAATTCGAGCACGTACGGGATATCGTGACGGGCGCAGTCTTCGCCGATTTCGCGCACGAAACGCTTCTGGTGCTCGTTCACCGCGGCATCGGCGTCCGGCCGGTACCAGGCCAGCACCTTGACGGCGTCGCCGCCCATGGCGCGGATCTTTTCCACGCTCCAATTGGTGATCGCGCGCGACTTGCGGCCGCCCGCGGTTTCCTCAACGCGGTGCTCTTCCAGCGTCATGATCAGGCCGCAGCGCGGCGGCAACAGATCGATCGCGGCAGGCACGGCAAAGTTCGGGTCGAACAGCATCGAGCTGCAATGCGGCGCGAGGTTCTCGACCAGAAGACGCTTGGCCGCCGTGACGTCGGAATATTCGACCTGGTCCCGCGTGATCCCCTTCGCCTTTGCAATGGCATCGAACAATGGCGGCCGCTGATCCAGCGCGACCATGCGAAAATGGCCATCCGCGTCAGCAAGCCGTGCCAGGCCGCGGTTCTTTCCAATCGTTCTCATGGCTTCGTCCTCATGAATACAAGACACTCGTTGATATCGGGGATTCCGTTACGGCCGCCGGCGTGGCGGCATTTCATGGCGGCCGTCGCCGCCGAGAACGCCATGGCCGCGCGCACGTCGAGGCCGGCGCCGATTGCGAGCGCATAGGCGCCGTGGAAGACGTCGCCCGCGCCTGTGGTGTCGACGACGTCGACGCAGTAGGCGACCTGCCGGTGCAGTTGGCCATTCTCGTACCAGCTCACGCCGCCCTCGCCGCGCGTAACGGCGATGACGCGGCAGCCGAAGCGCGCAAGGGCTGCGAGAGATCTATCTTCGGCCGAGCCGGCAAAGGCGGCGAGCGCGGGCTCGGAGAAGATGGCGTGATCGGTCAAGGGCAGCAGCCGCTCGAATACCTCGGCATCGGCCATGTCGCCGTCGAGCACCGTCGGAATGCCGCGCGATCGGGCTTCCCGGAACAGCGTCGCAGCTCCCTCCACCCAGCGCGGATCGGCCAGCACGGAGGATGCGCGCGCGACGGCTTTGAGCGGAAGCCAGTTCGCGGCTTCCGGATAAAGGCCGCGGAAATTGACGATCTGCCGCTCGCCGGAGCTATCGACGATGACCCCGGACACGGACGAGCGGCCGTCGGGAAACAGCCGGAAATTCTCGACATCGACGCCTTCGGCCGTGAAGGCCGATTTCATCTCATGGCCGGCGGTATCATTCCCTGCCCGCCCCCAGAACGCGACGGACGCGCCGAGCTTTGCCACGGCCACGCTCGCATTGGCGGCCATGCCGCCGCCGAGCGTGCCGTACTCGACGGCCTTGATCTTCTCGCTTCCACCCGCGAACGGCCGATCGACGCGCCAGACCTGGTCGAGCGCGGACAGGCCGAGGCAGATCACGTGCACGGGCTTCGTGCCGGACGCGAGGTCGGCCAGCGCCGAGAGATCGCCGATGTTTGCCGACGCACTCACCGCAAGACCTGTCCGTTGGATGCAGCGAACAAATGCGTCTTGCCCGGCTGCGGGCGCAGATTGATGCGATCACCAACCTTCGGCCGCAGCGCCGGATCGACCCGCGCGATGGCGGAGCCGCCGGCGAGATCGAAATGGATCAGCGTATCCGAGCCGAGCGGCTCGACCAGCCTGACGTTGATCGCGATGCCATCAGCGGCATCCGCAGCCACAGCAAAATGTTCGGGGCGAATGCCCAGCACGGCGTTGCCGGCCTTGCTCAGGCAGCCAGCGGTCTCGCCGTCCAGCGGCACCACCGTTCCGCCTTGCGACAGGATCGCGCGCTCCTGACGCCATTCGACCGGGAAGAAATTCATCGCGGGCGAGCCGATGAAGCCGGCGACGAACTGGTTGGCGGGCCGCTCGTAAACCGTCTCCGGTGTATCGTATTGCTGGATCGTGCCGCTCTGGAGCACGACGATCCGGTCGGCCATGGTCATGGCCTCGATCTGGTCATGCGTCACGAAGACCATGGTGGTCTTGAGCTCCTGCGACAGCGCCTTGATCTCCGCCCGCACCTGCCCGCGCAGCTTCGCATCGAGATTGGAGAGCGGCTCGTCGAACAAAAAGGCCTTGGGATTGCGCACGATGGCGCGGCCCATGGCGACGCGCTGGCGCTGGCCGCCGGACAACTCCTTCGGCTTGCGGTCGAGATAGGGCTCGATGTGCAGCAGTGCGGCCGCACGCCTCACGCGGGCGTCGATCTCGGCCTTCGGCGTGCCCCTCAGCTCCAGCGCAAACGACATATTGTCGTAGACCCGCATGTGCGGGTAGAGCGCGTAATCCTGGAACACCATCGCGATATCGCGCTGCGCAGCCTGGACGCCGTTGACGCGCTTGTCGCCGATGTAGAGATCGCCGGACGAAATCGGCTCGAGGCCGGCGATGATGCGCAACAAGGTCGACTTGCCGCAGCCGGACGGGCCGACGAACACGACGAATTCGTGGTCCGCGATCTCTAGATTGAGATCGGGGATCACGGTGAAATTGCCGTAGCGCTTGGTGAGGTTGCGGATCGAGATCGAAGCCATGATCGCTCAGTCCAGTGCCAGCACGGGCTTGATCAGCTCGCCCTTGGCGAAGCGGGCGAAATTCTCTGGCAGAGCCGACAGGCCGAACTCGCCATCGACCAGGACGCGGTACTCGTCCTTGTATTTGCGCAGCAGTTCGACATTCGGCTCGAAATCCGAGACCGGGAAGTAGAAGGTCCGGATCATGTAAAAGTCCTTGCGGCGGAAGACCTTGCCTTCCTCGATGGTCCAGGGCGCGGCGTTCTCGCCGACCAGCACCAGCGCACCGCGCGGCAGGACCAGCTCGATGCCGAGGTTGCGCGCGGCATGTGCACCGGAGCATTCCATGATGAGGGCGAAGCGCTTCGAGGTATCTCCGACCGGGTGCGCCTTTGCGCCAAAAGACTGTGCGATCTTCAGCCGTGCCGCGTTGGGATCGGCAACATAGATGTCGTCGTAGCCGAGCGCGTAGAGCGCCAGCACGACGCCGAGGCCGACGGGCCCCGCGCCCATCACGAGGACCGGCCCCGCCTCGTTCGGCGGCACGACGCGGCTGACGAAGCGCACGGCGTGGCCCGACGTGCCGATGGTGTCGAGCAGCAGCGGCGCAAGGCTGTCCTCGATATCGTCAGGCACCGGCAGCAGGCAGTTCTCTGGCACCGGCACATATTCGGCATAACCGCCCGGCCTGTTCCAGCCGATCAGGCTGGAGACTTCCAGGCACATCTGGGTATCGCCGCGCTTGCAAGCGGCGCAGTGACCGCAGTGCAAGGGGATATAGACGGCGCAGCGGCGACCGTGCAGGCGATGACCGGGCTGCTCGACCACGCCAAAGATCTCATGGCCGGCGGTGAACTCGGCGCCCTTGTGCCAGAGCTTGAAGTCGGAACCGCACAGCGCGGTGCGCGAGACGCGGACCAGCACTTCACCTGGGCCGACATCGGGCATCGCGACGCGCTCGATGGTGATGCGGTCATGGCCGTGGAAGACCGCGGCCTGCATGATCGAATTCGGACGGGGCGACACGTTCATTTCGATACCTAGCCTTTCACCGCACCGAGCGTCAGTCCGGACACCAGCCAACGCTGAACCAGGGCCGCCAGCACCAGCGGCGGCAACGCGATCAGCGTTGCAGCCGCCATGAGGGCGCCCCATTGCGTCGAGCCTTCGCCGATGAAGTTGAAGGCCGCCGCGATCAGCGTCTTGGTGTCGCCGTTGGAGAGCACCAGCGCAAACAGGAAGTAGTTCCACGAAAACACGAAGGCGAGGATCGCCGAGACGGCGACGCCTGACGCCACCAGCGGCAGCGCGATGCGCCAGAGGATGCGCGTGACGCTGCATCCATCCACTTGCGCCGCCTCGAACACGCTGCGCGGAATGCCGTCGAAGGACGGCAACAAAACCCAGATCACGATCGGCAGCGTGATGACGGCATGGCTGAGGATCAGCGCGGTGTAGGAGCCGATCATGCCGACCTGCCGGAACATCACGTACCACGGCAGCAGGAACAACGTTCCGGGCGCCATGCGCGCGGCGAGCGTCAGGATGGCCGGCCACGAAATCCGCGTCCAGGAGACCGCGAAGGCAGCAGGAATTCCAAACAGCAGACCGAGTGCGGTCGAGCCAACGGTGACAATGAGACTGTTGAGCGCGTAGCTGAGGAACGGCGTGGTCCTGGTCAGCTCGACATAGTTTTCCAGCGTCGGCGAGAAGCTCAGCGTCGGCGGATACGCGGTGACCTCGAACGACGGCTTGAACGAGGACAGCACCATCCAGACCGTCGGCGCCATGATGAGCACGCCGGCGAGCAGGAGCTGCACCGTGTTGAGCCAGCGGATCCAGCGGTCGGTGTTGGCGGCATCGTTCATGACATCACCAGGCCACCGCGCCGCGGAGGCGATTGAAGGCGAGCACGGCGCCGAACACGATCGCCGTCAGCGTCAGCATCAGGGCACTGGCATAGCCGATGTTGAAGAATTCGAAGCCGACCCGGAAGCCGTAGATGTTGAGCGTGTTCGAGGCGTTGCCCGGGCCGCCCTGGGTCGTGATGTAGATGATGTCGAAGAAGCGCAGCAGATCGACGCTGCGCAGGATCGCCGCGGTGACGATGGTCGGCAGCAGCAGCGGCAGCGTGATGCGCTGGAAAGTCCTGAATGGCGACGCGCCGTCGATCTGCGCGGCCTCGTAGACGCTCGGCGGCAGGGATTGCAGGCCGCCCAGCACGATCAGGGCGACATAAGGCGTCCACTGCCAACTGTCGATCAGAGCCACGGTCGGAATGACCCAGGTCGGCGAGGCCAGCCAGTCCGACGGCGGCAGGCCGAACGACTGGAGGATATAGTTGGCAGCACCGAGCGACGGATCGAGGATCACCAGCCACATCATGCCCGCCACCACCGGCGGCATCATGAAGGGCGAAATGAACAGCGAGCGCACGATGCCTGGCAGCCGCTTGGCGTGGAACAGCACCAGCGCCAGCCAGACGCCGAAGACGAGCTGCAGCACCAGCGACAGCACGAATAGCGCAATGGTGATCCACAGCCCGTGCCAGAATTCGTAATCGGAGATCAGCTTCGAATAATTGGCGAGGCCCGCGAAAGACTGCTTGCCGGCCGAGGAGAAGGTCTGGAAGCCGAGCCAGATCGTATAGACGACCGGAAACGCGATCATCGCGACCGTGAAGACCACGGCCGGCGCCGATAGGGCCGCCATCTCCAGCTTCTGCCGGTCCTGCGTGAGTGTCGCAGCCGCATCAGACATGCGTTCGTATCCTCGATCGAGTTGGGTGCCGGCAGGCAGCAAGCCTGCCGGCATGAGGCGGTTAGTTCAGCGCGATCAGCGCATCCAGCGCCTTGTCGGCATCCGCGCAAGCCTGATCGACGGTCTTCTGCTTCAGGATCAGATCCTGTACCGCCTGCCCGATGAACTCGCGCGATTGCGGATTGGCGACGATGGGATAGCCGACCTCGGAGGAGCCCTTGGTTGCGAGCACGTCGAGCGCGGCCTGCCATTCCTTCCGCACCGGCTCCTCGTCGATCCACTTGCGGTATTCAGGATCCTTGGCGACCGACGGACGCGGCGGGGCAATGCCCTGAAGCGCCATCTTCTTCTGCACCTCTGGGCTGGTCGCCCATTGCACGAAGTACCAGGCCGCATCCGGCTGCTTGCTGTGCGAGGACACTGCCATGCCCCAGCCGATCGTGGTCGGCACATGGCCGGCATCGCCCGCCGGGAACGGCAGCAGGCCGGTGTCCTTCAGGCGCGCGCCGCCTTCCATCACCGTGCGTAACTCATTCGACGACTCAAACGCCATCGCGGCCCGGCCGCCGCGGTAGAGCGCGGAAATCTGCTGGAAGCTGTAGTTGACGACGCCAGGCGGTCCGAAATCGCGCAGCAACCGGCTATAGGTGTCGAGCGCTTCCTTGCCCTTGGCCGAACAGAGGTTCGACTTGCCGTTTGCGATATAGCTGCCGCCGACATTGTGCAGCATGTTGCTGAAGGTATAGGCAATCGCGGGCTTTAGGCCGCGCGAGACGAACGGCGTCACGGTGCTGTCGCAGCTCTTGATCTTCTCGGCGGCGACCTCGACGTCCTTGATCGTCTTCGGCGCCTCGAGGCCGCACTTTTTGAAGATGTCGGTGCGGTAATAGAAGATCGGGCCTTCGATGTTCATGGGCATGCTGGTCAGCTTGCCGCCGAAGGTCGCGGCCTTCAGCAGGGCCTGGCTCAATCCGTTGGGGTCGTATTCCTTGGCCACCTCGTTCTTGGCCATCGCGGTGAGATCGCCGTACCAGCCGGCGGCGGCGAACTGCTCGCCCTCGCGCGAGGGCAGCGTCATGAACACGTCCACCTCGTCGCTGTTCGCATTCATGACGGTCACCAGACGCTGGCGCATCTGCTGTTCCTGATAGCCGTCGACCTTGAGGGTCATGCCGGTCAGCTTCTCGAAATCGGCCTTGTAAGTCAGCAGCGCCTGCGACACCGGATTGTTGTTGGCGAGAAAGGTGACGGTCTTGCCCTTGAACTTCATCCAGTCGAAATCGGCGGCGTGCGCCTGCGCGGTCGCCGCAGCAATCGCGAGAACGGGCAACGCGACGTGGGTCGCGAGCATCCTGGCCTTCATCGAACTCTCCTCCCGGCTGGCCGCCTTAAGCTGGCGGACCATTTTGAATACGTTTGAGCAGCACTTGAAAACGGTTACAAAATAGACCTCGCATCCGCCGTGTCAAGCGATGGACAAGCCGCGCAATCTGCGGCAGATTCCCGACATTGCCGCTACCATGCGGTTCGCTACGCCCGATGTAACGTTACATTCATGAGACTGACCAACGCCAAGTCTGTGAAGCAGGGTATCCGCGCCGTGGCGGCCCGCGCCGGCGTCTCGACGGCGTCGGTCTCGCGCGCCCTCAACAACCCCGACGCGGTGAGCCCTTCCTTGCGGGCGCGTATCGAGCAGGCCATCGACGCGCTCGGCTACATCCCTCATGCGCCGGCGCGCATCCTGTCGTCACGCCGCTCGCGCACGCTTGGCGCAATCGTACCGACGATCGACAACACGATGTTCGCGCGCGGCATCGCCTCGCTGCAGCAATATCTGTCGTCGGTCGGATACATGCTGTTTCTCACCACGAGCGGCTACGATCTCGATGTCGAATTGCAGCAGGCGCGCAATCTGATCAGCCGCGGTGTCGACGGCCTCGTGCTGCGCGGCGATTGCCATCACGATGGATTGCGCAAGCTGCTGGCGGACAACGCAGTGCCGTTCATCAATGTCGGCATCTACCAGCCCGACCGGCCCTATCCTTGCGTCGGCACCGACAACGAAGCCGCCGCCCATCGCGCCGCCGCGCATGTCATCGAGCTCGGCCATCGCCGCATCGGGATCGTCTCGGCGCTCCAGCGCAACAACGACCGCGCCAGCGCGCGCGTCGCCGGCTTTCGCCGCGCGCTGACGGAGAACGGGCTCGAATTGCCTTCGCAATGGCATGTCGAGGTACCCTATACGCTGGACGACGCGCGCGAGGCGGCACGCTATCTGCTGGGCCTCGAGGACCGCCCGACAGCCGTGGTGTGCGGCAACGACGTCATCGCCTATGGCGTGCTGCTCGAAGCCGAGCGCAGCGGTTTTTCGGTGCCGCGTGACCTCTCGGTGGTCGGGTTCGACGACCTCGACTGGAGCCGGCATTTGCGGCCGAGCCTGACCACGATCCACGTACCGACCGGAGAAACCTGGCAGCGCGCCGGCGAATATCTGGTGCGCAGCCTCGCCGGCGAGCAGACCATCATGCATCGCGAGATCGACTTCTCGCTGGTCGTCCGCGAGTCGACGGCGCCGCCTCCGAAATCCCTGAAGTGAGACAATCCCGATGAGTTCGAATTTCTCTCTCGCCCCCGGCTTTCATGCGGTCGTGATCGGCGGCGCCGGCGACATTGGTGCCGCCATCAGCAATCAATTCTGCGACCTGGGTGCGGCGGTCACTGCAACCGGCGCGAACGAGGCGGACCTCTCGCGCACGCTGCTCAAACCGCGCGCGGGCCTCACGCTCGCGACGCTCGATGTCACCGATGACGCGGCCGTCACGTCCTTCGCCCGGAAACACAGGCGCGTCGACGCGCTGATCAACTGCGCCGGCATTCTCGCGCGCGACAAGGAATTCGAGATCGAGACCTTCATGAAGGTGCTCGACGTCAACCTCACCGGTACGTTCCGGACCTGCATGGCCTTTCACCCCCTGCTCGCGGAGCAGACGGGATCGATCGTCAACATCGCGTCGATGAATGCGACGCTGGCGCTGCCGCGGATTCCCGCCTATTGCGCCAGCAAGGGTGGTGTCGTGATGCTGACCAAGGCACTGGCCTTGAAGTGGGCCGAAGAAGGCATCCGCGTCAACGCGGTCGCGCCCGGCTATGTCGAAACCGCGATCAACGCCGCCGGCCGCAGCGACCTTGCGCATTATCAGCGCATCGCCGATCGCACCGCCTTCAAGCGCTGGGGACAGCCGGAGGACATTGCCGGCGCCGTTGCCTTCCTCTGCATGCCGGCTTCGCAATATGCGACCGGCACCGTCATTGCCGTGGATGGCGGCTTTTTGGCGGGGTAGCGCGCGGGTTCTATACGCCCAGCGCCTTGCGGTTGAACGTCCGCAGGAAGCGCAGCGATAACGTCCGCACGTTCGCGACGTTGAGCAGCCAGGCCGCAGCGGCGTAAGCAACCCCGCCCGCGGAGCTGACAACCATCAACGCCACGATACCGGTACCGCCCACTTGCGTCCGCGCAACGAGGATAGCGCCCGCCATCGCCGCAGCCGAAGCCGCAACGCCGGCGAGGCGGTTGACGTCGAACGGCACGGGATGGGCGCGGTGCATCAGGGCGACGGCGACGACGAAGCCGAGCGCTTCGGTGGCGAGGGTGGCGAGCGCTGCGCCGTAAAGGCCGTAGCCGGCGACCAGCGCGAACATCAGCGCCACGCTCAGAACGAGCGTGAGGAACGACTGTGCCGCCAGCATGAACGGCCGTTCGGCGAGCTGGAAGCTGATCTGCACATAGAATTGATTGGCGATGCCGAAGAAGCGCGCGAGCACCAGCGTCGGCAGCAGCGCCGACACGCCGGCGCGGAAATCGACGCCGACGAGCGTGCCCGCGACCTGGTCGGCCGCGAGCGCGAGCCAGACGGCGACGGGTGCGACGACGACGAGCAGCAACTCGAGGCTCTCGCTCAGCCGCTCCCGCGTCGTCTCGTTGTTCTTCTCCGACAGCGACCGGAACACCAGCGGCACGGTTGCCGCGGCGACGCTGGAGGCGATCATGACCATGAACTGGCGCGGCAGATCGGCGGCGACGCCGAAAATGCCGGCGGCGTCCTTGCCGAGCAGATAAGCGACGATGAGCCGGTCACAGGCCGAATAGACCGCAACGGACAATCCGGCCAGCGTCAGCGGCAGGCCGTAGCGCGCCAGCTGCATGAACTGGCTTCGCTCGAAGCGCGCAATCTTCGTGCGGTCGCCGACGAGATTGAGAATGATGCCGGTGAGCGAGCCCAGGCCGAACGCGGCGAGCAGTCCCAAGCCACCCCAGCCGAGCCAGATGCCGAGCAGGCCAAAGCCGACGCTCGACACGCTGCGGACGATCGAGATCGCCGCGAACCTGTAGGGGCGCAATTTGGCGCGCTCGAATTCCTGACCGACATCGACGGCATTGGCCATGATCGCCACGAACATGCTGGCGAGCAGCAGCTCGACACTGAGGTCGCTGCGGAACAGAATGACCAGCGGCGTGGTGGCGCAGAGGACCGCGGCCGTCAGCCCGAAGGCGACCATCGCCGTGCCGCGAAAATCCACCTCCGCCGACATCGCCTGATAGCGGGACACCGACAGCTTGATCCAGGCGAAGAAGATCGCGCCCAATATGCCGGCAAGGCTGATGCCGACGACATAGACGCCGTACTCTGCCGGCGTCAGCAGCCGCGTGTAGGCCGTGACCGCGAAGAAGCCCACCGCTGCGGGCAGGATGTAGGCGACGAGATAAATCGAGAAATGGCGGTTCAGCATGCGAGCACGGGACCGGCAACGGTGTTGCGATGGTGACGGCCGTTAATCAATGACCTTGGCGGGGCGAACGAACTGCGTCGCAGCATCTCTCAAGAGTGTCACATAAGTCTGCAGATCGGGCGGCGAATGAGGCTGGAAGGCCGCTTTCGCGCGTTAGCGTTAAATTTGCCCTTTCCCTGGGGCGGTTCGAGCGATCACGACACGAAACCCTGATCCAGACTGGAACAGCGATGCAGCGCCACGCGCGTTGCGCACCGGACATCCGCAAAGGTTAACCCAACGACAGGAAACCCCGGCGTCGCAAGGCGCCGCTTGGTACGATGGCGCGTTGGTTCCAAAAGGAACGTCCCACCGTGACCAGGCTCGACAGACGCGAATTTCTCCTCGGCGGCGCCGCAGCACTCGCGGCGGGGGCAGCGGCGTCCGCCGCGCCGGCATCAAAACTCGCGCAGCGCCGTCCGGGCTTTGGCGCTGCGGCGACGCTCTGGGACCTGCAAGCCGATCCCAGGCTCGGTGATGCCATCAGTACCTATTGCACCCAGGTGGTGCCGGTGCTCGAGCTGAAATGGCCGATGCTGCGGCCGAACGCGCACACGTTCAACTTCGAGCGCGCCGACGCGATCCTGGATTTCGCGCGGGAGAACGATCTGACGATGCGCGGCCACGCGCTCGCCTGGTATCACGACATTCCGGACTGGACCAAGCAGATCAAGGACACCAAGGGCGTCGAGCGCGCCTATGTCGACCACATCGGCACCGTCGTGTCCTATTACAAGGACAAGCTGACGTCATGGGACGTCGTCAACGAGCCGATCCCGGACAATCCGAAGAAGATCACCGACCGGCGCGACACGTTCTGGACGCAGCATCTGGGCAACCGCTGGATTCCGCTGGCCTTCCGCACGGCGGCCGCGGCCGATCCCTTCGTCAAGCTCGCGATCAACGAATATGACATCGAGTCGGCGAAGGACTCGTTCATTGCCAAGCGCGCGGCGTACCGCAACCTGATCATGGACCTGCTCGACCAGGGCGTGCCACTGCACGCCGTAGGCCTGCAATCGCATCTGCATGCCGAGCTCGAGATCGACACGCATGGGCTCGCCGAATTCGTCACCGAGTTGCGCTCCTGGGGCCTCGATGTGCTCGTCACCGAGCTCGATGTCGACGACCAGAAGCTGACGGGAAGTCCTGCGGAGCGCGACGCCATCGTCGCCAAGCGCGTCGACGATCTCCTGACCGCGATCTCGACCAGCGGGCCGGTGCGCTCGATCCTGACCTGGGGCCTCTCGGATCGCTATAGCTGGATCAACGGCACCTTCGCCCGCGCGGACAAGCAGCCGAACCGCCCCTTGCCGCTCGATGGCGAGTTCAAGCCGAAGCCGTTCATGGACGTCATCAGCAAGTTCACGAGAGACGCCTGAGACGCGGCCTTAGCGCGTCTTCGCCGGCACTTCGAATTCGGCCGCATCACCCATATCTTCAGGAGACAGGCTCGGGCTGCGTCGATCCCGCGAGCTGAGGCGGAACACGTCGCGGATGTCATCGACCGAGGTCGACGAATAGGACTGGATGCAGAGCGCGACCTGTTCGGGCGAGGCCGCGCGCATCATCGCTTCGATGGCGGGACGGTCGAGGGGCGTGTCGTCCCAATGCGAGACCGCAATGCTGTCTTGGGTGACCCGATGGGTGGCCAGATGCGCGGGCGAGTTCGCGACGAAGTGTCCGTACATCAGATACTCCGAAAACTTCTTCTTCCGGCACAGCGCCAGAACCCAGTTCAACCCCGTCGCCGCCTTGATGGCGTCGGTCATCGCGCGCGCGGTGTCCCTATCCCAGACAAGTGCGTTGCCGACATAGTCGTCGGCCGGGAACGAGCGCTCCTTGATACCGAGGAGCTGATCGACGGTGCGCAGCCACAGCCCATGCAACGGGTGGTCTGCGCCGATGTCCTTCGGGGTGACGAACAGCGGCGTCTTCTCTCCGCCGGCATATTGGCCGACGTCGAATTCGCGGAAGAACAGATTGTCCGAGTCCAGGATGCAGACGCGCTGCTCCGGCGCGTTGAGGACGCCGGCGATCTTGAGGATCTGCTGGATGTGCCAACCATGCACCGGCGACGACAGCAGCGACAGCCAGACCCGGCGCTTGCTGAGGAACTGAAGCGCCGGCGGCAGCGCCCAGAGCCATTTCGGCAGGTAACGCGAAGCCGGAACGATGACGCGCTTGTCGGACGCGAACCGCGCGAACAGCGGCACGTCCTCATCGTTAACGAGAACATAATGCCGCGTGTATCCCGAGAGCCAGGTGTCGATGCTCTCGCTGAGCAGCGAAAAGCGTTCGATATCCTTGGCGTAGCTGGCGGTCAGCAGGGCAACGGAATGCATGGAGCGCGCTCGAATGGCCATCAAGCCGCACTCATAGCCGCACCGCGAGATGCTGGAAACTCACAAACGGAATCAAGGTAAAACGAAACCAAGCATTAGCCATCCGACGGCAGCCCCTGCTCGATGGCGCGAAAACGCAGTGGCGCCAGCGCGGAGGCGCGCTGCCACCAGTCGGCGACGCGGTCGTCGAGTGCGGTCACACCGCGACCCTGGCCGGGGAAGATCCGGATCTGCTGCACCGCCTCGGCCTCGAACCCCCTGCCCTTGCGCGTGATCTTGAGGGCGGCGCCCTCGCGGTCGCGCTGCGTCAGCGGCGCCAGGAGGCGGCCGTGCGGGCGGAGCGACTGAAGCCAGAGCGGATGCGGGTGCGGGAAGCCGGCATGCACGATGATCACGTCGGCCGGTTCGCCGATCTCCTCACATCCATCGCCATGCACGACCTCGACATTGCGATAGGGGCGAAGGTAATTCGCGGCACGCGCCGCAAGCCGCCCGTCGCATTCGATTGCATGCACCCTGCCCTTGGGCCCCACGATCTTCGACAACACCGCGGAAAAATAGCCGAGACCGCAGCCGATCTGGACCACGCGGTCCTTCTCCCCGACGTCGAGCAGATCGATGAAGTGCGCCCACAGGCTCGGCAGCCCGGTGTCGAGCTTGCGGCGCGCATCGATCGCGACCAGCACATTGTCGTAGAGATGAACGGGATCGGCATCCGGCGTCAGCCGGTAGCTGCGCGCCGCCTCGCTCTTGATGCGCCAGGGTCCCTTCGCCAGAAAATGCTCGCGCGGGATGGCGGCGAGCGCCTCGAGCAGGCGCGGCGAGGAGATCCGCTCTCGCTTCGCAATCAACTCGACGTAGCGCGCACGCGCGGCGGCAAGATCGCTCATTTCATCGCATCGGCCTGTTCAAGGACGGGCACGTCTCCGCCGAGCTCGCTGAGGAGCTGCATCGCCTGCTTCAGGTCCGGAGTATAAAAGCCCTCGCTGAACTTGCCGACGATCGGCAACAGCAGAAGGCTTGCGTGCTCCCGCTTGCCGGCTTGGTGCGACAGCCGCGCAAGGCTGACGGCGGTCCGAAGCTCCCATGACAGCGCGCCCTGCTTGCGCGCGGTCTCCAGCGACAGGGCGAACAGGTCCTCGGCCTCCTGCACCGATGCCGGATCACCGTCCGACATCGTGATCTCGCCCTGCAGGCGATAGACCTCGGCGAGATAGGAGTGATCGCCGGTCCGTCTCGCGGTCGCGAGCGCGCCGTCCAGCGCGCGCAAGGCGGCATCGCGCATCCCGACCTTGGCATAGGCTTCCGCAAGCAGGCAGCGGAACCAGCAGCCGGCGAGCCAGGAATCCATCGCCTCGTATTCGTCGAGGCCGAGGCGCATCTGGCTGAGACCTTCGTCGGCCTCGCCGAGCTGGGCCAGCGCCCAGCCGCGCAGGATCGCCGCCTGCTGCTTCCAGTGCAGGAAATTGTGCTCGGTGGCGATGATCATGGCGCGGTTGGCGTGGTCGCGCGTGCCCTCGACGTCGCGCAAATGCTGGCACAGATAGGCGCCGAACACGAGCGCGAAGGCGAGCGTGAAGGGATGGCGGATCTTCTCGGCATTCGCGATCGCCTGCTCGCTGTGCTGGCGCGCCGCGTCCGGCCGGCCGAGGAACCAGAGGAGATAGCCGAGATAGGACAGCGAAACGACGCCGGGATCGGTACCGTGCCGCTCCATCAGATCGGAGTGCAGATCGGGACTGTAGAGGTTGATGCAACGGTGCAGATGGTGCTGGGAGGCGGCAAAACGACCGCGGTAAAGCATCGTCATCGCGATCGAGCGGTGCGCCTCGATCAGATAGCCGGTTTGCTGCGCCGGCTGCGTGCGCTCGTTCAGCCGCTCGCGCTTGGCGAACTTCAACAGCTCGACGCTCAGATCGTGCGCGCGGCTGAGATCGGCACGGATGAAATGGCAGACCCAGAGCCCGCGCGTGGCGGCGAAGGCCTTCTCGTCGTCGTCGAGCTGCTGACCGAGTTCGAGCGCGCGGATGTAGTTCTCCTCGACCTCCTGCACGGCGTAGCCCTTGGCGGCAATCAAAGCGTTGCCGAGCGCGATGCGCAGCTCCAGCTCCATCTCGTCGGCGCCCTGCATGCGCGCATTGGCCTGCACGACGCTCAAGCCCCGGCGCAAATGCCCGATCGCCTCTAGATTGGCGCCGCTCTTGGCCGCCTGCTTGCCGGCCTTGAGCCAGAAGCTGGCGGCGCCCTCGCTCTGGCCGGATTCGGTGAGGTGATGGGCCAGCAGCTCCGGTTCGCGCTCGGTCTTCTCCGGATACATCTCGGCGAGCACCTGGGCGATCCGCGAATGCAGCTTGCGCCGCTCACTGTGCAGCAGGCTGTCGTGCGCGGCGTTCTGGATCATCACGTGCTTGAAGGAGTAGAGCGCGCCGGGCGGATGGCCGCGGCGCATGATCAACCCGGCCTCCTCCAGATGATTGAGCGCGGCCTCGATCTGCTCCGCCGGCGTATTGGCGACCGCGTGCAGCGTCTCGTAGGAGAACTCGCGACCGATGGTGGCGCCGATCTGCGCGATGCGCTTGAACGGCCCCATCCGGTCCAGCCGCGCCATCAGCGAGTCGGTGAGGGTCGCCGGGATCGCGAGCTGCCGCCATGGGCCCGACAGCACGTAGCGCCCGTGCCGCTCGGTCAGGAGGTTGGATTCGAGAACGGTCTTGGTCAGCTCTTCCAGGAACAGCGGCACGCCGTCGGTCTTGACGATGATCTCCTCGACCACCTCCTTGGGAAGCTCGCGGCCCGCGACGCGCTCGACCAGCGTCGTGCGCAGCTGCCGGCTCAGGCGGTTCAGCACCAGCGTGGTGATGTGCGAATGCGCGTTCCAGCTCGGCTGGAATTCGGAGCGCGCGGTGATGATGACAAGGACCGGCTGGTTCTGCACCCGGGCGACGAGGAGGTCGATCACCTCGCGGGAGGTCGGGTCGATCCAGTGCAGATCCTCAAGCGCGATCACCAGCGGCATGTCGCGCGCAAGGCCGAGGAAATGATTGACCAGCGCCGCGACGGTCGCATCCTTCTGCTGCTGCGGCGACAGATCGAGCGGCGGATAGCGGTCTCCGGTCGGGATCGACAGCAGCGCGGCAAACAGCGGCGTGACCTGCTCGATGTCGCCATGGGCGGCGGCGATCGCGGTCTCCAGACCCGCCAGCGACGTCGCGGATGGATCCTCGCGGTCGAGGCCGAGCGAGAATTTGAGCTGCTCGGAGAACGGATAGAACGCCGTGGAGGTGTAATAGGGCGAGCACTGGAACGAGACGTGTCCATGGCGGTCGCCCGCGATCCGATCGAAGATCTCCTGGATGATGCGCGACTTGCCGATGCCGGGCTCGCCGAACTTGACCACGACCTGGCCGTCGCCGTCCTTGACCTGCTGCCAGCGCCCCATCAGCAGCGCGATCTCCTCCTCGCGGTTGACGAGCGGCGTCAACCGCCCGCCCATGGCAGCGGCGAAGCGGGTTTCCGCCCGCGAGGCGCGCACCACGTGCCAGGCCTGCGTCTTCTCCGAGATGCCCTTTAGCGCATGGACACCGAGATTGCGGTAGTCGAACTTGCCCTTCAGCAGCGACTGCGTCGAGGACGAGATCACGACGCCGTTGGGCGGCGCCAGACCTTGCAGGCGCGCGGCGAGATTGACGGTTTCTCCAACCGCGGAATCGCGCTCCTCGGTGCCTTGGCCAACGAGGTCGCCGACCACGACGAGACCGGTTGCGATCCCGATGCGGACCGCGGGGGCGTGGCTCAGCGCACCGCGCGGCTCGATCGCGCGCGCAGTCGACAGCACCCGCACGATCTCGAGCCCGGCGCGCACCGATCGCTCGGCATCGTCCTCATGCGCGGTCGGATAGCCGAAATAGACAAGGATACCGTCGCCGACGAAGCGCGCGGCAAACCCCTCATAATGTTTCACCACACGGACACAGGTCTCGCGAAAGCTCGCGATCATGTCGCGCACGTCTTCCGGGTCGAACTGCACCGACAGCGAGGTGGAATCCACCATGTCGCAGAACATGGTGGTGAGCTGACGCCGTTCGGCACCGACTTCCGCCCGGACTTGCGGGCGCGCGGCCGTATCGGGCTTCTCGGCGGTCTCAGCGTGGAATAGCGCCGACATCGCGCGCTGAAGCCGCTTGCGATCGCCGAGCGGCAATCCGAGCTCGACCAGGTCGGATTCCGTCAGGTCCCCCATCACATCGAGATCGAGGCGGTGCTGCGCGAAGAGATCGGTGTAATGTCCAAGACCGACGCCTTCGAGCCAGCGCTTCAACCCGCCTTCCGTCCCCGTAACAGGTTCATTCTCCAGCATGGTGATTCTGCCCGACCTTCACTCCGTCGAAGGGCTTTAGGCCCCTCAACCACAGATTTTGGGGCCCGAACTTCACCTCAGACTGGACGCGTTCCCTAAGTCTTGGGAAGAATAGCTCAATCAGATCAAAAGGGAATGGCATTGTCCCACATTGCATCCGTAGCGGGAGAGGATTCGGACAGCGCAGGCGCCGAAACCAGGACGTTTGCCGATATCGGCGGCCTTCTCGACTTTTATGCGCGCAAGACGCCGTCGGCACCGGCTCTCCTCGCGCCGGGCCGGCCGGCCCTCACCTACGGCAAGCTGGGTGAGTTGATCCAGCAACTGCTCCGCACCCTGCGGGGGCTCGGCATTGCCCCTGCCGACCGGATTGCCGTTGCGCTGCCGCGCGGCGCCGACAGCGCGCTGGCGCTGATCGCGGTCGCCTCGGCCGGCGCCTGCGTCCCAGTCAATCCCGATCTGACGGCCGACGAGCTGCAGCGCTATTTCAGCGAATTGAAGCTGACCGCGCTCGTCACCCGGGCCGACATGAATTCACCAAGTCGTGACGTTGCCAAGGCGCTCGATATCGCGGTGATCGATTTCGTGCCGGGGCCGAACGACAATCTCGGCGGCTGCACGTTCATCGGCCCGGCAGTCGGGCTGGCCAGCACGAGCGGCGCCTCGCGCGGCGACGATGACGCCTTCATCTTGTTGACGTCAGGCACGGCCGCGAGGCCGAAAATGGTGCCGCTGACACAGCGCAATGTGTGCCTGTCCGCATACAATGCCGGCCGCGTGCTGTCGCTCGCAGCGCACGACCGCCTGCTCAATGCCCTGCCGCTATTTCACGCCCATGGTCTGATCTCCGGCCTGCTGACGGCGCTGGCCGCGGGCTCCAGCGTGATCTGCACCAACGGTTTCGACGCATTGTCCTTCTTCGGCTGGATGCGGGAGCTGCAACCGACCTGGTACACGGCGGTGCCGACCATCCATCGCGCGCTGCTGACGGCGGCCGAGGCCGACCCGGACCGCGCCCGCTCGTCGTCGCTGCGCGTGATCCGCTCGGCCTCATCCTCGCTCGCGCCTGCGATCCTGAACGGGCTGGAGGCGATGTTCGGCGTTCCCGTGCTCGAGACCTACGGCATGACGGAAGCGGCCTCGCAGATCGCGGCCAATCCGTTCGAGCTTCGCAAGGTCGGATCGGTCGGCCGCGCTGCGGGCCCCGAGATCGCGATCATGGACGGGGCGGGCCGCACGCTAGCGAGCGGCGAGCATGGCGAGATCATGCTGCGCGGGCCGAACATGAGCCGCGGCTATTATAATGACGAGGCCGCGACACGGGCCGCCTTCCGCAACGGCTGGTTCCGGACCGGCGACCTCGGTTATCTCGACGCCGACGGCTATCTCTTCATCGTCGGCCGCATCAAGGACGTCATCAACCGCGGCGGGCAGAAGATCTCGCCCCTGGAGGTCGAAGAGGTCCTGCTGAGCCATCCGGCGGTGCTGGAGGCCGGCGTGTTCGCCGTCCCGCACCAGAAGCTCGGCGAAAACGTCGCCGCCGTCGTGGTGCTGCGCCCGAACTCCGAAGCAACTCCGGACCAGCTTCGGCAGTTCGCGCGCAAACGTCTTGCGGCCTACAAGGTGCCGAGCCTGATCCGCGGCGTGGCCGCACTGCCGAAAGGCGCGAGCGGCAAGGTCAAGCGCAACGCGCTGGCCGATCTGATCGCAACCGCGGAGCATGGCGTCGAAGCGCAATTGCCACGCAACGCGCTGGAGACCCAGCTCGCGGGGATCTGGGCCGGTCTGTTGGAGCTGCCGCAGGTCGGCATCGACCAGGATGTCTTTGCGCTCGGCGCGGACTCGCTCGCGGCGACGCAGATGCGCTCGCGCTTGCGCGAACGCTTCAATGTCGACTTCTCCTTCGAGGACATCTTCGATTGCGCCACAGTCTCAGCGCTTGCGGCCCGGATCGAGACCGCCACAACCCATCGCGAGACGATGGTGCCCGCATGGCGCCAGGCGGCGGCAGCCGACGCGCCGCTGTCGTTCCAGCAGCAGCGGATGTATGTGCTCTCGCGGCTCGATCCGACCCGCTACAATTACAACGTCGTCGAGGTCGCCGTTCTCAAGGGCCTGGTCGACGTCGCCGCGCTCTCTGCGAGCCTCGCCTCGATCTGCGCGCGCCACGAGGCGCTGCGCTCGGTCTTCATCGAACGCGAGGGCGAGCCGGCGCAGCGGGTGCTGCAATCACCTCCGCGATTCGAGCGGATCAAGCTCAAGCCCTGCGCGGCGGACAAGCAGGGCGCAATCATCCGGCGCGAGGCGCTCGAGCTCGCGCAATATCCCTTCGACCTGGCGCACGAGCCGCCGCTCAAGGTTACCCTACTGTCGTTCGACAAATCCAGCCACGCGCTGGTGGTCAACGTCCATCATCTCGTCACCGACGGCTGGTCGCAACGGCTGTTCTGGGAGGAGCTTGCCGCCCATTATTCCGCTGCACGCAAGGCAAGCGCGGTGACGTTGCGCTCGCCCGCCTTCCAGTATCGTGACTTTGCGCTATGGCAGCAGAGCTGGGCTCAGACGCCGGCGGCGAAGGAGCAGCTCGATTACTGGCGGACCCAGCTCGACGGCGTCACCACGCTGCCGCTGCGGACCGACCGGCCACGGCCGGAGGTCTGGAGCGGTCACGGCGCCCGTCACTATCTCGAATTCTCCAAGGCACTGTCGGCCGATCTGCGCGCGCTCAGCCAGGACCAGGGCGTCACGCCTTTCATGACGCTGCTCGCGGCTTTCCAGTGCCTGTTGTTCCGCCACACCGGACACGAGGATGTCGCGACGGGATCGCTGATCGCCAACCGCAACCAGATCGAGAGCGAGCGATTGATCGGGCTGTTCGCCAACACCCTGATCCTGCGCAACGATTTCGGCGGCGATCCGGGTTTTGGCGAGATGTTGCGGCGGGTGCGGCAGGTCACGCTGGATGCCTACCGCAACCAGGACCTCCCGATCGAGGAAGTGCTGCGCGCGCTCCAGATCGCGCGCCGGAGCGACGGCAACCCGCTGTTCCGGATCATGTTCATCCTCCAGAACGCCTCGATCGAGGCGGCACGTTTCCCCGGCCTGTCGACGCGACGGCTGGAGGTCGACCCGAAAGTCGCGCGTTTCGACATCACGCTCGAACTGGTCGAGGCCGACGGCCGCTTCACCGGCTTCTTCGAATACGCCACCGATCTGTTCGACGCGGCGACCATCGAAGGCATGGCCGCTCAGTTCAAGACCCTGCTCAAGGCCGTGATCGCCAATCCGGAGCAGCGCATCTCGCGCCTGCCGCTCCTGACGGAGGCCGAACGCCGGCAGTTGCTGGCGAAAAGCCAGGGCGTGGTGGCCAATTTCACCACGCGCGGCAATCTTTGCGAACGCATCGAGCGCCAGGCGAAGAAGACACCGAACGCAGTTGCCGTGTCGGACGGACACACCTCCCTGACCTACCGGGAGCTCGCCCGCCGCAGCCAGGCGGCCGCACGCTGGCTCGCGCGCGAAGGTGTCGGCGCCGAGAGCGTTGTCGCCTTGCTTGCGGATCGCGGGCCCGACCTGCTCGCCGCGATGATCGCCGCGCAGCGCGTGGGCGCGGCCTTCCTCAATCTCGATCCCGACCAGCCGCCGGCGCGGCTTGCGACCATCCTCGGATCGAGCTGCGCCCGCATGCTGCTGACCGGGCGCGCCCAGTCGGCCATGGTCAAGGCGCTGCTCGAACCGCTGGTCGAGCGCATCCATGTCGCCGAGCTCGAGGACGCGATTGCACCCGGATCGACCAGGCCGGCCCGCGCCGCACGGCGCGCAGCCGCGAGCCTCGCCTATCTCATCTACACATCCGGCTCCTCCGGCGCGCCGAAGGGCGTCATGATCGAGCAGCGCGGGCTGTCGAACCATCTGGCGTCGCTCATTTCCGAGCTTGGCCTTACGGCCAGGGACGTGATCGCCCAGACCGCGCCGCAGAGCTTTGTCATCTCGGTCTGGCAGTTCCTTGCCGGTCCCATGGTCGGCGCGCGCGTCCATGTCTGTGCCCACGCAATCGTGCAGGACCCGATCCTGCTCGCGCGGGAGATCGAGCGTGAAGGGATCAGCGTGCTCGAGATCGTCCCGTCGCTGCTGCGGGTGATCCTCGACCGCATGGACGACGCGCAGGTCCAGCGCGCCTTTGCGGGATTGCGGCTCCTGATCTCGACCGGCGAGCCGCTGCCGGTCGATCTCTGCCGCGCCTGGTTCGCCCGCTGCCCGAAGGTACCGCTGATCAACGCCTATGGCGCATCAGAATGTTCCGACGACGTCTCGCTGCATCGCCTGACCAAGGCGCCGGCAGCGGCGACGAGCAACGTCCCGGTCGGCGCGCCGCTGCCCAACACCCAGCTCCATGTGCTCGATCAAAACCTCCAGCCGCTGCCGGTCGGCGTGACCGGGGAGCTCTGCATCGGCGGCGCCGGCGTCGGCCGCGGCTACATCAACGATCCCGCGCAGAGCCGGCAGCGCTTCCTGCCCGATCCGTTCTCGCGCCAGGAAGGCGCGCGGCTGTACCGGACCGGCGACCTCGCACGCCGCCGCGCCGACGGCACCATCGAATGCCTCGGCCGCGCCGACCATCAGGTCAAGGTCCGGGGCTACCGTATCGAACTCAAGGAGATCGAGAACGCGCTTGCCGACCATCCCGCGGTGCGCGCCGGCATCGTCGAGCCGCGCCGCGAGGCGAGCGGCGATGTCAGGCTGATCGCCCATATCGTCGCAACGGCCGGCAGCCAGAGCAGCGCCAGCGAGCTGCGCGACTTCCTGAAGAGCCGGTTGCCGGGCCATGCCATTCCGTCCGCATTCCTGTTCCTGGACCAGATGCCGCTCAATGCCCATGGCAAGATCGACCGGTCGGCGCTGCTGGCGCCCGCGCAGCAGGACGTCTCCGGACCGGACGCCGCCGTGCCGGCGCGGCACTTCACCGAAAAAGTGCTCTCGGACATCTGGATCGACCTGCTGAAGGTCGAGAGCCTCGGCGTGACCGATAATTTCTTCGATCTCGGCGGCCATTCGCTGCTGGCGGGCCAGGCGATGGCGCGCGTCGCCCGTGCGCTCGGCGTGTCCTTACCGATCAAGACCATCTTCGAGGCTCCGACGATCGAAGAACTCGCCCGGCGGGTTGACGAGGCCGTGGCAGCAAAGCCGCGCAAGCCGGCAACAGGCATGTTGCGGCCTGCTGAAAGCGGGCTCCCAACGCTCTCGATCGCACAGGACCAGATGATGCGGATCGAGCAGAACCTGCCGGGCTTGCCGCTGTTCAACCTGCCCTTCGCCTTCCGCCTGCAGGGCCCGCTCGATCCGACCACCCTCGCGCAGGCGTTCGGCGACATCGTGCGCCGCCACGAATCGCTGCGGACCGGATTCGGCCGGAGCGGCGAAGAGCCCGTCAGCCGCATCGCAACCCCCGGCGAACTCGGACCGGCCCTCACCATCGAGGTCATCGGCGACGGACGTCCCCACGACAACAAGCGGCGCAAAGCCCTCGAACTCAGGAAGATCGATCTCCTGATCGAGCAGGAGACCTACGCCCCGTTCGACACCGCGCGGCCGCCGTTGTTGCGGGCGCGGCTGTTGCGGCTCCATGCCGACGATCATGTGCTGCTGCTGACGCTGCATCATGCCATTGCCGACGGCTGGTCGATCGGCGTGCTGTTCGAGGAGCTGTCCAACCGCTATGCGGCGCTGGCCGGACGTCCGTCCGTGCCGCTGCCGAAACTGCCGCTCGCCTTTTCGGACGTCGCCCGCTGGCAGCGCTGGTGGTGCGGCACCGACGCCGCCCGCCGCCAGGCCGCCGACTGGACGGAGAATCTGCGCGGCGCAGCCCCCGTCTTCGACGGTGAAGCAAGCCCCGGCGCGTCCACCGGGCATCACCCCGTCAGCCTCGAGCGCGAGCTGATCGGCCGGCTCACGGCGTTCGCCGGCCGGCATAACAGCACGCTGTTCATGTGCCTTCTCACCGGCCTGAAGGCCCTGCTGCTGGCGCAGAGCGGCCGCAACGACATCTCGGTCGCCACCGCCATGGCCAATCGCGCCCAGCCGGATACCGACCGGGTCGTCGGTCCGTTCGAGAACACGGTGATCGTCCGTACCCGAATCACGCCGGAGCTGTCGTTCGCGCAAGCCCTGGCCCGGGTACGCCAGAGCGTGCTCGACGCGCATGCGCGCCAGGAGTTGCCGTTCAACATCCTGGCCGACCATCTGGAGCAGGAGAGGATCGATCCGGCCTCGCTGCTCCAGGTCTATTTCACCCTGCAAAATCCGCTGCGCCAGCCGCTCGATCTGGCTGACGTCACGATCGAATCGCTCGGCAACGTCGCGCGCGAAGGCCAGCCGGTGCTGCCGATCGACCAGACCTGGCTGTCGCTGATGCTCAAGGAGCGCCCCACCGGAATCACCGGCTCATGCAATTACAAGGGCGAGCTGCTCGATGGCCGCAGGGTCGGTGAGTGGATGGCGCATCTCGTCGCGCTGCTGGATGCGGCCGTCGCCCACCCCAACACGCCGCTCGGCCGATTACTCGCTCGCAGGGCGGCATGACCGACTGTACGGGCCGGGAGAACACAGGTTCACTCGCCAAAGCTGTGCATGACCAAGTTGCATCTTGATTATTTGGCGCCAGCGCGCAAGATTATTCCCTCGATTTGATTTGGACGATTATTTTCAACCGGGGGAGTATGTTATGGGTTTCATCAAATTTACCAAGGGTACCTCGTTGAGCGACAAGGACCGCAAGGCCCTGCAAAAGCTGCTGGGCGCCGAGAAGAAGAAGCTCCAGTCCGCGCTCAAAGATGTCGACGCCAGCCTTTCGATGCTGGGCGGAGCGAAGAAAGCCAAGAAGAAGAAGAAGAAGTAAGGATCGTCGGCCGGGACGCCGCACGAATCCTCAGGCTTCACTTTCCGGATATGGGCCGCTCGCTTGTCGAGTTGGGGTCTCGCACAAGCTTGCGCCTGTAAACCGGCCTGCAAATCGACAAGAAATTGCCCGGGTGGACCGTTAGAAGCGGTCCGCTCAGTTGCTTCTTGCTCAGTTGATTCTTCCGTCAGGGCCGGAGACTTGGCCTCCGCCTGACGCCATGGGCCTTATTGATGGCAGACGACAGAATTGAACTGTTTGTCGGACTGATCGAGACCATTGACGCTCCGGGCGCAGTCGATGCGTGCCGACGCCTGCTCTCGGTCGACGAACGGATCCGCGCCGATCGCTTCATGTTCGAGCGGCATCGGCGGCAATATATCTTCGCGCACGCGATGCTGCGCCTGGCGCTGTCGCAGGCCGCGCCGAACGTCGCACCCACCGATTGGTCCTTCGGGGCCGGTCGCTACGGGCGGCCGTTTGTCGCGGCGCCCGCGACCTCGACCGCGCTGCATTTCAGCCTGTCCCATGCCGATGGCTGCGTTGCCTGCGTCGTGTCCGGGCATGAGACCGTCGGCGTCGACGTCGAAACCGTGTCGCGGCGTGTCGCGCCACTGTCCACCGCGCTTCGCTTCTTTGCGCCGGAGGAGGTCGAAACGTTGCGCGGACTGCCGGAGCCCGCCGCGATCGAGCGCTTTTTCGACTATTGGACGCTCAAGGAGGCCTATCTCAAGGCGAGGGGCTTTGGGCTCAATCTGCCGCTCGACGCTTTCGCGATGCAGGTGTCCCGCGAGGCCATCGAGATCAGCTTCAAGCCCGATATCGCCGACGATCCGCATGCATGGCGCTTCTCGCTGTGCTCGCCGTCGCCCTCGCATCGCCTCGCGATCGCCGACGGCTCCCGCGCGCACGGCGGCCTTCCCATCACCCGCAATTCCTGGCCGTTCCAGGAAGCGGCTGAATGACGCCCCCGCGGCTGCGCGTCTTTCCCGCGATCTCGCGCAACCGCGATCCCAAGAAATATGTCGGCGAGCTGATGCGGGTGGCACAGTTCGCCGACCGCAACGGCTTCGAAGGCATCCTGCTGTTCGAAGGCAACGACGTGTTCGTCGAGCCCTGGGCGATGGCCCAGCACATCATGGGTGAGACCACGCGAAGCTCGCCGCTGATCGCGGTCAATCCGGTCTACATGCACCCGTTCACCGCGGCAAAATTCGTCTCGTCCTTTGCGCAGCTCCACGGCCGCAAGGTCTATCTCAACATGATCACGGGGACCGCGGTCAGCGACCTGCAAGGGCTGGGCGACGAGCAGTCGCATGCGGACCGCTACGTCCGGCTCGGCGAATTCGTCGCGCTGATGCGCCAATTGCTGGAGAGCCCCCGCCCGGTGAATTTCGAGGGCCGGTTCTACCGCGCGAGCAATCTGCAACTTCGCCCGCGCCTGCCGGTGGAGCTGATGCCGGAATTCCTGGTCGCGGGCCAGTCGGAGGCGGCGCAGCGCGTGGCGAAGGAGACCGGCTGCATCAAGATGCAGATGCTGCCGCCCGATCTCGATCGCGGCCTCGATGCGCCCGGAATGAACTTTGGCATCTTCGCCCGCGAGGGACGCGACGAGGCACGGCAAGCCGCGAAGGCACGCTTCCGCGACAATCCCGATGATCGCGAGCTGCTCGCGCTCACAGTGGAGAACAGCGATTCCGTGTGGAAGCGGCGGCTCTATGAAGGCCAGAGCGGCGAGCTCGCTGACAATGGTTACTGGCTGCTGCCGTACCTCACCTTCCGGGCCGACTGCCCCTATCTCGTCGGCAGCTACACCGAGATCGGCGCAAAGCTGAAGGATTTTGCAGCGAAGGGCCTGACCACGATCATGCTCGACATGGTCGCCGACGAGGCCGAGATGCAGCACGTCCGCAAGGCGCTCGCGGCGAGCGGGATGTTCTAGGAGGTCGCGCCGAGCGGACTGAGCCGCGCCAATGGCTCGCTGCCCTCCGGCCGCCGCAAGAGCTGCATGACATGCCGCTTCAGGCGCACGAATTCGGGTTCGGTGACGAGATCGTGGCTCCGCGGCCGCGCAAACGGCAGCACGATGTCCTCGATCACCCGGCCGGGTCTTGCGCTCATCACGACGATGCGATCGGCGAGGAACAATGCCTCGTCGATGTCGTGGGTGACGAAGACCGTGGTGGTCGGGATCTTGCTCCAGATGTCGAGCAGGACCTCCTGCATCATGCTGCGCGTCTGCGCGTCGAGCGCGCTGAAGGGCTCGTCCATCAGCAGCACCCGCGGCTGGTTGATCAAGACCCTCGCAATTTCCACGCGCTGCTGCATACCGCCCGACAATTGCGCGGGATAGAACGCCTCGAAGCCGGAAAGGCCGACCAGCTTCAGGATCGCGTCGGCGGCACGGTCGCGCTCCCTCCTCCCGAGACCCCGCATCTTCGGGCCGAAGGCGACATTGTCACGCACCCGCTTCCAGGGAAACAGCGTGTGCTGCTGAAACACCATGCCCCGGTCCGGGCTCGGGCTCTGGACCTGCTGGCCGTCGACCGTGAGACGGCCAGCCGTGATCGGCAAATGCCCGGCCAGCGCGCCGAGCAGCGTGGACTTGCCGCAGCCGGAGGGACCGAGGATGCAGACGAGCTCGCCCGGCGCAATCGCGACATCGAGACCGCTGACCGCTTCGAATGCATCGCTGCCCGCTCCGAGTGAAATCGAGACATCGGCGAAGTCGATCCGACCGACGCTCTTCGTGCCGATATCCGCGACCCGGATGTTCATCGCGCCACCTTCGGGCTACGCCAGGGCATCAGAAGCCGCCCGGCCGTCGTCAGCAGCCAGCTCGAACCCATGCCGAGCAGGCCGATGATCAGCATGCCGACGATGATGTCGGCGTAGTTCTGCAGCGTGTAGGCTTCCCAGGTGTAATAGCCGATGCCGAACTGGCCCGAGATCATCTCCGCGGTGACGAGGCAGAACCACGAGGTGCCCATGCCGATCGCAAGCCCCGTGACGATGCTGGGCGCGGCATCCGGCAGCACGACTTCCCTCAGGATCGCCAACTCCCCCGCGCCGAGGCTGCGGGCGGAGGCAACCAGCCGGCGGTCGACATTCGCGACACCGTGGACGGTGTTCAGCACGATCGGAAACAAGGCACCGATGAAGGTGATGTAGATCATCGAGAGTTCGGACGACGGAAAGATCAGGATCGACAGCGGTATCCACGCCACCGCCGGTATCGGCCGCAGCAATTCCAGCGGCGGCAGCAAAAGGTCGCTCGCGGCGCGTGACCGGCCGATGGCAAAACCAAGGATCACGCCGATCACGACCGCCGCCCCGTAGCCCGCGAACACGCGCCAGAGGCTACTGGTGATATGTGCCGTCAATTTCGGCGAACGAAACAGGGCGAGCGCGGATTGAACGACCTCGACCGGCGGCGGCACGTTGCGGAAGGTGACGATCCCCAGATTGAGATGCGTCACTGAGGCGACCTGCCAAAGGGCGATGCAGGCCAGGATCGAAAGGCCGCGGACCATCCAGCGGATGCCCGCAGGTCGCGCCGGGATAGCGGTGGCCATCGCCTCACCGGCTCGCGACGAGGGACTCGCGCGCGGCCGCGAAGTCGAGCACCACGCCCCCGTTTGTCTTCGACCAGCCCTCGGCCGCCTGCTTGAGCAGGAACGCGCTCAGCTCGCCCCTGGACGATCGCACGAACCAGGCCTGGTTTGCGAACAGCTTGATGCCGCTCTCGCGATCCTGAGCGTAGACGACGCGGATGGTCTTGCCATCCTTCTCGAGGCCGGCGAGCGCCTTCAGCGCGTTCTCGGGCGAGGCATAGTGACGTACATGAGCCTCGTCCTTGACCCAGATCTGCGCGACGCGGCTGAAGTCGCTGATCTGGTCACCCGTCGCCGCATCCTTGGCTTTCAGCGGAAGCTGCGCGTAGTTCTTCAACTCGGCGTCATAGTCCCGCCCCGCCTGCGCGGTCGCAACGCGGATGAACTTGTCGGTGACGAACTGGTTGATATCGAGATCGCTGTCCGCGCGCTTGAGCAGCTTCAGCGTCTTGATCGAGGTTGCGACCGCCTGGCGGTACTCCGGCTTCCAGGTCACATCGCGGGTCTGGAGACCGAGCGGCCCGTGAAAGAGGTAGTCGACCTCCGCCTCGATGCCGGTCACCTTCGCGATCAGCTCGCTGTACTTCTCCGGCTCTTCCGCGATCAGGCGGTCCGCTTCCAGCGCTGCGCGCAGATAGGCGACGACGATCTCGGGATATTTCTCGGCATAATCGGCATCGACCAGCCCGCCGTGGAATGTCGGCGCGTTCGCCTGCGCGCCGTCAAAAATCTTGCGCGCAAAGCCGCGCCACGGGAACAGCTCGGCGAACGGAACGAAGTCGGCATGCGCCTCGATCTTGCCGGCCTGCAAGGCCGGCCCCGCAACCTCCGGTGCCTGCGTGATGATGTTGACGTCGGTCTCGGGATTCCAGCCCTTGGACTCGATGGCGCGGAGCAGCATGCCGTGCGACGTCGAGGCAAAGGGAACGGAGATGGTCTTGCCCTTGAGCTCGTCGAGCGACTGCACCGGCGAATTCGACGGCACCACGATGCCGTTGCCGCTGCCCTTGGTGCTGCCGGACAGCACGCTGATGAAGAGGCTGCGGCGTCCCGCCTTCTGGAACGCCACGCCGTTGAGCGAGCCCGGAAAGTCAGCCATCGCGCCGAAATCGAGCTTGCCTGCGACCATCTCGTTGGTGAGCGGCGCGCCGCTCGTAAAATTCTTCCACTGGATGTCGTAGGTGACATCCTTGTACTTGCCGTCATGGGGCAGGAATTTCTCGAGCAGCTTGAGCTCGCGAATGAGCAGTCCGCCGGTCGCGCAATTGATCGTCGTGTCCTGCGTCCCGACAGCCACACGGATCGTCTCCGCGTGGGCCGGCGCGACCATCGCAACGGTGATGGCCACAATGGCCACACTGAATCTCAAAGAGCTGAATTCGATCATCGAACTGTCCTCGGGAGGCCGGGCGCGTGCCGGCGACAACGCTGGCCGGCACTATCGAAGGCGCGGCGCAACGCTTGAAGCAATTACTTGCGTCGCTGTCGCAGGACGTTCGCGTCATGATTCCGTCGCGCAACGACGCAAAGGATTTTCTCAGGACGGAGCCATGGACAGAGGAATCGTTTCGCTGCCGGTCGCCGCACACATCAAGCTTGCTAAGTGATTTGGAACGATCGCAAAGAGATGGACATCGCACCACCGCCGCACTTACCTATTCGCAAGCCCCTGGAGAGCTGACGGATTGCGATGACCATACTCAAGGAAGCTGCCGCGACCGAGCCTGCCGCTTTCGCCGACCGGCCTCATGCAGGCGTTCCGTTCGACTGGACCGACCACAAGAAGACGCGGCGCGTCCGCAGCACACGCGTGAAGACAGCAAGCTCGGCGCTGTTCATGAGCGAGACGATCGACGGGCTGAATGCCGGCGCGCATTTCCTCGACCGTTTGTCCGCGTCGGAGCAGGCGCGCGTGCACGCGGCCGGCCGCATCATCACGGTGCCGCAGGGCGAAATGGTATTCAGCCAGGGCGATGGCCACGACGGCATCTTCATCATCCGCCGCGGACAGGTGCGGGTCTATTACACCGCGCCGTCGGGCCGCGAGATCACGCTTGCCTATTGGACGCCGGGACATTTCATCGGAGGCCCCGAGATATCCGGCGGTGGCATTCACATGTGGTCGGGCATCGCCATCGAGGCCTGCGAGATCGCGGCACTCTCCGGCCCGGCGCTCGAGAAGCTCTTGACCGGCATGCCGAGCTTCGCGCTGGCGCTGATCGACGGTCTCATCGCCAAGGGCAAATGCTACTCCTCGATGGCACAGATCCTCGGCACGCGCTCGGTGATCGAGCGGCTGGCGCAGTTCCTGCTCACGCTGTCGGAGTTGCACGGCACGGCCGACGGCGACACCATCGTCATCAACCGCAAGATCACCCATGACCAGATCGCCGCCATGGTCGGCTCGACCCGGCAATGGGTGACGATGATGCTGAAGCGTTTCCAGAACCGCCGCATCATCGCCATCGACGGCAGCACCATCCAGATCAGGCGGATCGACCTGCTGGAGCAGATCCTGTTCAAGGATTGAGATGCATCTGTCCGCAAGAGCGCTGAAACTTCCACAACGTCATGGCCGGGCTTGTCCCGGCCATCCACGCCTTATCACACGGCACGAAGAACGTGGATGCCCGGGACAAGCCCGGGCATGACGACCTCTCGTAAACGTTCACAGACGATCGCCGGCCGCACGCGGGGAGAGGTGAAGCTCACCGCGCCTCTTCAAACCCCGCCAGCACCGAGGTCAGGTTCGCGCCCAGAATATCCGAGAGATAGCCGCCCTCCTGCACAAACACGGTCGGAAGGCCCATCTTCGCGATCGCCTGGCCGATGCGGCGGAAGCCCGGCGTGGTGACGGCGAGGCCCTTCAGTGGATCGTGCTCGGAGGCATCGAGGCCGAGCGCGATGACGAGGGCGCCGGGTGCAAAGGATTCGATCGCCTTGCGCGCGACATCCATCGCCTGGATGTAGCCGTCGTCACCGGTGCCGATGGCCAGGGGGATGTTGAGATTGGCGCCGAGGCCGGGTCCTTCGCCGCGCTCATGCGCGTAGCCCCACACATAAGGATAGTACGCGATGGGGTCGGCGTGGATCGACACCGTGTAGACGTCAGGGCGTGCGTAGAAGATTCCTTGCGTGCCGTTGCCGTGATGGACGTCGACGTCGAGGATCACGACGCGCTCGTGCTTCAATCGCAGATGCGCGGCTGCGATCGCGCTGTTATTGAGGAAACAGAAGCCGCCGGCCATGTCGCGGTAGGCGTGATGGCCGGGCGGACGGCAGAGTGCATAGGTCGCATCCTCGCCGTCCATCACCATCTGCGCTGCCGTGACCGCAACATCGGTGGCAGCGCAGGCCGCGGCCCAGGTGCCGGGACCGATCGGCGCCGCGGTATCGGCGGTGTGCCAGCCAAGCTTGCCGACGATGTGGGTCGGATAGGTCGCGGCATGGCGCACGGGATGGATGTTGCCGATCATCTCCGGGCCGGAATCGCCGAGCGCGGTCCAAGCGTCCCAGGCTTCGCTGAGGAACGACAGATATTCCGGGCTGTGAATCCGCGCACGCGGCCCCTGTCCGAATGTCGTCGGTTCGACCAGTTGATGCTTGCCGTCCTTCAACCCCTTGAGCAGGCGATCGGCGCGCTCGGGCTGCTCTGTGGTGCGCTTGACGACACCGCGAACCAGGAAGAATTGCGGATCGTGGCTGCGATGCAGTTCGGTATGGACGGCTTTCACTCAAACACTCCGTGGTCGCGTTGACGGTGCCCACAGATGTCTAAATGCCTGCGGCGGCCAGATGCAAGCAAGAAGAATGCCGCCGCTTTGGTGCTGCTCTGCGCCGGAGGCAGACCGCCCGTGATGCTCTAGCAGCGCCCGCGCTGGAGGCAGTGCTCGCGGCCCTGCTGGTCGGTGCGGAAGGACTCGACGAAGCCGCCCTGACGCTGGGTGACGAAGACGGTCTTGCCGTCGCTGCCGCCGAAGGCGAGATTGGTCGGCTCCTTGCCCTTCAGCGCAATCTCGCGCTCGACCGCACCATTGGGCTTCATCAGCGCGATGGTGCCCTTGAGGATGCGCGCGACATAGAGACGGCCGGCGACGTCGGTGCGCAGGCCGTCGACGGTGTCGGGCTGAAAGGCTTTGACGAGTTTTGCGCTGGTGAGCTCGTTGCCGCTGACGGTGTAGGACCAGATTTCGCCGCTGCTGGATTCCCCGACATAGAGCGTCTTGCCGTCAGGGCTGAGGTCGATGCCGTTGGTGGTGCCCATCGCGCGCGGCGCCGACATCACCTGCCCCTGCACCGTGCCGTTCGCAGACTTGGCGATGCGCCAGATGTGGCCTTCCCTGCCCTTCCAGTTCGGATCGCTCGCATAGATCGTGCCGTCGCGCGCGATGGTGATGTCGTTGGGCTGGTTCATCTCGTCGGAATGAAACCAGACGACGGGCTCGCTCGCGCCCTTCGGGATCGCGAAGATGTTGTGCTTCTTGTAGTCGGCAATGAACATGGTGCCGTCACGCGCAAAGCGGATGGCGTTGCCGACGCTGCCCGCGGGCAGTGCCGTAAACTGCTCCGAAGTCGCGCCGCCCACCGGCAGCTTGCCGATGGTGCCGGGCTTGCCAAAGTTGACCACGAAGAGATTGCCGTCGAGATCGGCCGCCGGCCCTTCGATGCCGAAGGTGTATTCGCCCGGCGGCGTCACCTGCACGCTTTCGAACAGCTTTGTTTCCGCATGGGCCGGCGATGCCGCGATGACGAGAAGGACGCTACTGCACAGGCACCAGAAATTCCTGCCGGATGTAATAGCCATCGTCGTCGCTGCACTCGCCATTCAGATAGGGATCGGCAGGCCGGAAGAATCGGCTGAAGCCGGGTTTGTCTACAGCGCTCCTTTGTGTCACGACAACGACCTTGCCGGCCGGTATTTCGCCGCATTCCTTGTTGGTCTTGCCAAAGAACTTGCGCTGCGGCGGGCCGGACTTGATCCGCATCCGCGTGCCCGGAACCATTTTCGCAACCAGCAGGTCCGCGGTATCGAGCAGGCGCGTGTAGCCAGGTTCGGTCCTGGGCAGGCTTTCGCCGCCCGGCGGCATCAGCTTCTCGGCGCCGATACCGCGCAGCCGCGTGCGCAGCTTCCCGAAGTCTGGATCGCCCGGATAGATCCAGCCGTCCTGCGACAGCATGAAGCGTAGCACCGTCGCGTCCTTTTCCGCTTCCGATTGTCCTGCCTTCAGGCCGAAATCCGAATGACAGCCGACGCAATGCTTCTCGACGAGGCCCTTGCGCAGCGTGGTGAGCCGGATGCTGTTCTGCGCGTCTTTTGCGACGAAGGCGGCAAGCTGATCGATCAGCGCCTGGCTGCGCATGTCGCAAGGCAACGGCAGCGGATCGCCAGCAGCGCGATCGATGCGGATTACCGTCTGGTTCTTGTCCTCGACCAGCCAGATTGCGCCGTCCTCTGCGACCGTCATGCCGACGGGCGCTCCTTGCGGCCGCGCGCCGTTGACGCGGTGCCAGCCTGCGATCAGCTCGTCGAATGGCGCGGCGGCGACGTCGCCGGCGTCGGTCTGAAAGCTGTGGGTCGGATCGGCCGCGCAACTGACGTGGTAGCGCACCGGCGCCGGGGCGGGCTTCGGGAAGCCATGGTCGTCGACGTCATAGACGAGGACGCGGCTGCCGGTCGGACGATAGCCGTGCAGGCCGACCAGCAGCTTGCCTTCCAGTTCCGGGAATTTCGCGCCGTGATAATAGAGCATCGCGAGCGGCGCGCCGTGCGGCGGCATCAGCGAGAACGGTGCCTTGTAGAGCGCATTGGCCGTGCAGAGCGCCTTGTAGACCCCGGATTGCAGCACGAGCTTGAATTCGGGGCTCGGCGTCGACAGGTCGTAGCAATAGGGCCAGCCATAATGCCTGCCCTGCTCGATCGCGTTGATCTCCTCGTTCGGCTTGAAGATGTCGGGCAGGTCGCGGCCGTTCTCGCCTTGCAGAAAGGCGTAGCCGGCATCGGGAAAATTCGGATGCAGCGCCAGCGCCATCGAGTTGCGCAGCCCGCGCGCATAGACGGTGTGCGGCGGATCGGGATCGGCCGGCTTCAGCGCCGGGAAGGTCCCGCCTGCGGGCGGTGTGAACAGCCAGATCGAGGCCATCGCGGACGCGCCCTCGGCCGCCGCGCATGGCCTTGTGATCGGCGCCGGCGTGATGCAGTCGTCGCTGTGCGAGCCGACATTGACGAACAGCCGCCCGTTCCTGTCAAAGACGAACTGCTTGAGCGGATGCGCACTCTCGTCGAGCCTGGTGCCGTCAGGCAATGTGATCCGGCGGCCGGGCATGTGCCGGATGATGGTCTCGACCGTGCTGCGGGGATTGTCGGCGAGCGGATCGAACCGGAAGATCGTCTCCGCGGTCGAGGCGTACAACTTCTTGTCCGGGCCAACCACGAGGCCGAACGGATATTCGATGGCGGTCAGCAACTCCTTGAACCGCTGCCCCTGGGGCGCATGCGGATCGAGCAGCAGCAGCCGTCCATCGGTGTGGCCCCAGCCTCCCATGTCGGCGACCACGAACAGGTCACGGCCCGGCACCTGGATGATCGAGCGCGGAAATTTCAGGCGATCCTCTTCGCTGGCGACGAGACCGGCGCAGAATCCCGTCTTCATGTCGATCTGGATTCTGGGAAAGGCGAGATCGCCGCTGCCGCAGGTTTCCGTGCCGATCGCGTAGCCGCTTTTCCTCACCGGCTCGGAGGAGGCTCCCGGGGCAAGACCGAACAGCGCTCCGGCGACGATCGCCGCAAACAGGCTTCGGCGTTCATGCCAGAATGTGAGCTGGTTCACGGCGGTCCCCCGGACTTTCGGTCCAAAGTTGTTCCATGCCATGGGAACGCCGTCCAGTTGATCATCACCCCCCTGTGATCAAACCCGCTCGGGCCTTCGCAGCGACCAATCTCCGTAGATTCCCTTACCGGGCTCGCCCCGAATGTTTCGCAAAGGCCTCGGGTGGTATCGATTTGCCATCCCAGTCGCTCCCGACAGGAGACGCATATGGTCCAGGTCTATTTTCACTGCTCCAACACCGAAGGCACGCTGATCGATCGCAGCGGCACCGCGGTGGCCAGCCTGACCGAGGCGCGTGACCGTGCGGCCCAGATCATGCACTCGATGATCTACACCCCGGGTGCCGAGGACTGGCGCGACTGGGTGATCCATGTCAGCGGCTCCGACGGCGAGGAGATCTTCGACCTTCCCTTCACCGCCATGCTCGGCAAGCCGCATTGAGGTGATGTCGTGCTGTTCGCTTCATTAACCTTGCTCTGCCAGCCCCTCAACTTCGTCGCCACCAAGTGGCAGAAGCTGGTGCGGATCGCAGGCAACCCCTACCGCCCCGAGCTGCACTACATGCGCGGGCCTGGCCCGAAATGGCACGCCAAATATCAGGCCAGCCGGCTGGACCGCAGGCTCTGAGCGCAGTCCGCGGCTGCTCCCCTACCTCCCCGTAAACTTCGCCTTGCGCTTCTCGACGAAGGCGGTGCGGCCCTCGATGGCGTCGGCGCTCTTGCGGATCGTGGCCTGAACCTCGATCTCGCGGCGGAACTGCGCCTCGTAAGCCGCATGCTCGCTCTCCTCGACAAGCGCACGCGTTGCGACCAAAGCGCGCGTCGGGCCGTCCGCCAGACGGCGCGCCAGGGCCAGCGCCTCGTCCATCAGCTTCGCGTCGTCGACGACCTGCCACACCAGGCCGATCTCCTGCGCGCGTTCGGCTGTCAGGGGCTCGTTCAGCAGCATCAGCTCGAGCGCGCGCTGCCGGCCGACCAGCCGCGGCAGCAGCCAGGTCGAACCGAGATCGGGCACCAAGGCGATGCGGCTGAACACCTGGATGAAGCTCGCCGACCGCGCCGCAACGATCATGTCGCCGGCCATCGCAAGGCTGAAGCCGCCGCCGGCCGCGACGCCGTTGACGGCGACCACGACAGGCACGCGGCATTCGCGCAACGCCTTGAACGCCGGCCAGTAGAAGCGCATCACGCCGGCGGCGATGTCCTCGCCCAGCGCTTCCGACGCCTTCAAATTCTGTCCTGAGCAAAATCCGCGCCCCGCGCCGGTGAGGATCAGTGCGCGAATGCCCTCATCCCCGGTCATCTCGGCGACGGCGGCAGCCAGCGCGCCGAGCAGGTCCGGCGTCATCGCGTTCAGGCTCGCCGGCTCGTCGAGGGTCAGAATTCCGACGGCGCCATCCCGCGCCTGTTTCACACCTGCCATGCCGCTTCTCCCTTTGGATTTTCTCGTTGGCGGCAATGTGCCATCCTTCGCGCGCCCCGCCAATGCTGCAGCTTCCGCATCAGCGCAACGAAGCCAGAACAGCCGAATCCAGAGATCAAGACGACATCATGCCTCATCAGTTCAGCCTCGCCCAAGCCGTCCGCAAACCCGCCGTCACATCCGAGGGCGGCATCGTCGCCTCGCAATCGCGACGGGCGGCCGAAGTGGGGGCGCAGGTGCTGGCGGCGGGCGGCGACTGCGTGGACGCGATCGTCGCGACCACCTTCGCACTGAACGTGCTGGAGCCCTGGAACAGCGGCATCGGCGGCGGCGGCGCCATGGTGCTCTACCGCGCCAAGGAAAATCGAACCGAGGTGATCGACTACGGCATGTGCGCGCCGCAGAGCCTGCGCACCACCGACTACCCGCTCAGCGGCGAAGGCGCGGCCTCCGATCTGTTTCCGTGGCCGCGAGTCAAGGACGATCGCAACATTCACGGCCCCGGCTCGGTCGCCGTGCCCGGCGTCGTCGCCGGCATGGAGGAGGCGCATCGCCGCTACGCCAAGATGCCGTGGAAGGATCTGGTCGCGCCGGCCGCCGCGCTCGCCGGCGAAGGCCTGCTGGTCGATTGGTGGACCACGCTGACGATCGCGGCATCGGCAGCCGATCTCAGGCGCTATCCCGCGAGCGCGGCCACGTTCCTAAAGGATGGCCTGCCGCCGAGCGCGCCGTGGGGCATCAAGTCCGAAACGCGGCTGCCGCTGGCCACGTTGAAGGCAACGTTGTCGCACCTCGCCGCCGCCGGTCCGCGCGATTTCTACCAGGGCGATCTCGCCAAAAGCATCGCATCCGACATCAAGGCCGACGGCGGCTCGCTGTCGGTGGAGGATCTCGCCGCGTTTCGCGCCCATCTGCGCGAGCCGCTGGCGATCCCCTATCGCGACGGCAAGGTGTATGCGACGCCGGAGCTCACGGCCGGACCGACAATGGCGCATGCGCTGCGGCTGTTGCAGCAGAGTCTGAAGCCGGGAAGCGCACCCGACGCGACCACCTACAGCGAATATGCGCTCGCCTTGCAAGCGGCCTTCCGCGAGCGGCTCAAGGACATGGGCGATGCCGACGGCAAGCGCTCGCTCGGCGCCGAATATCTGGCGCCCGCCTGCACCACGCATTTCTCCGTGGTCGACCGCCACGGCAATATCGCGGCGGTGACGCAGACGCTGCTCTCGTCCTTCGGCTCGAAATACGTGACGCCGCACACCGGCATCGCCATGAACAACGGCATCATGTGGTTCGACCCGACGCCGGGCACCACCAACTCGCTCGCACCCGGGAAGCGCTGCCTCTGCAACTACACGCCCGTCATCGCCGAAACGAAGGACGGCAGGCGTCTCGCGGTCGGCGCCTCCGGCGGCCGCCGCATCCTGCCGTCGGTGATGCAGCTCGTGTCCTTTGCGATGGATTTCGGCATGGACCTCGATACGGCCATCCACCAGCCGCGGATCGACGCCAGCGAAGGCGCGGTCGTGATCGGCGACATCAGACTGCCGGCGGACGTACGCAAAACGCTTTCCGCACGCTTCGATTATGAAGAGACGCAAGTGCAGGCCCTGCCGCAGAAGTTCGCCTGCCCCAGCGTGGTGATGCGCGAGGGCGATACGAATTCCGGCGCGGTCGAGATCTTCCAGCCCTGGGCCGACGCTGTCGCCGAATCCTGAGCGTCACGACTCCTCCGCATTTGCACGCGACACCGCGATCGATGTTCGTTCGTCGAACGGACAGATGCGTGCCTAACAGGAGAGATTTCGGATGAAGAAACTTGCGCTCGCCGCAACACTGATCATCGCGGCCGGCTTCACCATGCCAAACGCCGCATTCGCCAGGGGCGGCCACGGACATGGTCATGGCCACGGCCATCATGGCGGATACCATGGACACCGCCATGCCACTCCTCCCGGATGGCATCACGGGCGCAAGGTCGGCTGGCGCGGCAGGGGCTGCCCGCCCGGCCTGTGGAAACAGGGCCGCTGCTGACGCTCTATCCGCAAGTCATGCAAGGCGTCGCTCCTGACGGGGCGGCGCCTTCTTCTTCAAACGCCCAGCCGGTCCCGCACCCGGCCCGTGATCACAGCAGTCGTAACCCCCAAGGGCCAAAATGCGTGCATCGGAATCGGCTTGATGCCTGTGACGGGCATGTCGATCTCGGCCTTGGCGCCGCCGATCAGCCGGCGCGCGAGCTGCGCGCCCATCGCGGTCGAGAGCGCGACGCCGCGGCCGTTGCAGCCGAGCGAGATCAGGACGCTCTCCGCCGGCTCGTGCACATGGGGATAATGATCCTTGGTGATGGCGAGCCGGCTGTTCCAGCCGTGCGTCCAGGCGGCGCCCTTGAGCTGCGGCCATAGCCGCTCGGCATAACGCATGAGATAGGCGACGTCGTTGGGCGACTTGATCCAGCGCATCGGGCCGCGACCGCCCATCAAGAGGCGGTTGTGCTGATCGATGCGGTAATAGACCGTGATGTGGCCGCTCTCGTAGAGCACCGGCCGTGTCGGCATGATCGAGCGAGCGACCGCGTCGGAGAGCGGCGCCGTGGCGGCAATCGAAGAGAACACCGGCACGATGGTGCGGCGGAGCGCCGGCCAGAGATCGTCGGTGAAGCCGTTGGTGGCGAGCAGGACCTTGTCGGCATGCACCACCGCGCGCGGCGTCTCGATGCGCCAGCGCGCGCCGTCGCGACGGAGCGACAGCGCCGGCGTTTCGCCATGGACCTTCACGCCCGCGGAGATCGCGGCGCGCGCAAGGCCGCGGGCGTAGCTGAGAGGATGCAGATCGCCGCCGCGCGTGTCCAGCATCGCGCCGATGTAGCGGTCCGTGCCGGTCATCTCGCGCAACTGCTCGCGGTTCAGATATTGCACCGGCATGCCGCGGCGGATGCATTGCTCCGCCGTCTTCTCGATCGCGGCAGCGCTGGCCTCGTTGTAGGCCGCGCGCAGCGTGCCATTCTGCCGCGCTTCGCAGGGGATCTGGTAGCGGCGGATCAGGTCGTGCGTGAAATTGGTCGTGCCGTAGGAGAATTCGATCATGCGTCGGCCGAGCTCGGCGCCGAAATCGGCCTCGATCTGATCGGGATCATGCTTCAGGCCGGGATTGGTGTGACCGCCATTATTGCCCGATGCGCCCCAGCCGGGTTCCTGCGCCTCCAGCACCAGCGCCTCGACACCTTGCTCCGCCAGATGCAAAGCCGTGGACAGCCCGGTGTAGCCGCCGCCGACGATAGCAACGGAGACGGTCTTGTCGACATCGAGCGGCGGCGTGGCAACCGGCGCGACGGCGGTGTCGGCATAGGGCGAGGGCGGCAGAGGCAGGCGCATAGTCATGACGAGGACCGATCAGAGCGGATGCAGCACGCGGCGCAAAAAGTCCTGCGTGCGCGGGTGCTGGGGTTGATTGAGGACGGCCTTCGCCGCGCCCTGCTCGACGATGACGCCGCCGTCGATGAAGAGCACGCGGTCGGCGACGTCGCGGGCAAAGCCCATCTCGTGGGTGACGACGACCATGGTCATGCCGTCATCGGCGAGCTTGCGCATCACGCCGAGCACGTCACCGACCAGTTCGGGATCGAGCGCCGAGGTCGGCTCGTCGAACAGGATCGCCTTTGGCTGCATCGCGAGCGCGCGCGCGATGGCGACGCGCTGCTGCTGGCCGCCAGAGAGCTGCGGTGGATGCGCATCGGCCTTTTCGGCGAGGCCCACCTGACCGAGCAGCGCGCGGCCGCGCTCGAGCACCTGCGCACGCGGCTCCTTCTTTACAAAGAGCGGACCTTCGACGACGTTCTCCAGCACGGTGCGATGCGGGAACAGGTTGAAGCGCTGGAACACCATCGAGACCTGGGTGCGGACCTTCACGATGGAGGGCGCATCGCGGTCGACCTTCAGTCCCTCGACGTTGATCTCGCCGCGGTCGTAGCTTTCCAGCCCGTTGATACAGCGCAGGATCGTCGACTTGCCGGAGCCCGAGGGGCCAATGATGCAGACCACCTCACCCTTCTGGACGGAGGCCGTGATGCCCTTGAGCACCTCGTTCTGGCCAAAGCTCTTGTGGACGTCGGTGAGCTCGATCATTTCTTGCCCGCCCGCTTCTCGAAGTGACGGACCAGCAGGATCAGCGGGATGCTCATGGTGAGATACATCAGCGCCACCAGCGTGAACACGTTGGTGTTCTTGAAGGTCGAGGACGCGATCAGCTTGCCCTGAAGGGCAAGCTCGGCGACCGTGATGGTCGAGGCTTGCGAAGAATCCTTCAGCATCATGATCATGACGTTGCCGTAAGGCGGCAGCACGATGCGCACTGCCTGCGGCAGCACCACGCGGCGCATGGTGAGCCACCAGCCCATGCCGATCGACTGCGCCGCCTCGATCTGGCCCTTGTCGATCGCCTCGATGCCCGCGCGGAAATTCTCGGCCTGGTAGGCCGAATAGGCGATGCCGAGCCCGAGGATCGCGGCCTGCAAGGCCGACAGCGTGACACCGAGATCCGGCATCACGAAATAGAGGTAGAACAACAGCACGATGATCGGGATGCCGCGGATCACGTTGATCAGGCTAGCGCTGAGCATCGACAGCACCTTGATGCCGGAGACCCGCATCATCGCCCAGATCAGACCCAGCACCGTCGAGAGCAGCAGCGAGCCGATAGTGACGACGATCGTCAGCGCGACGCCGCTCATCAGGATCGGGAAGAATTCGACGGCGTCGTGCCAGAAGCCTTTCATCGGTCAGCCTTACCAGCCTCTGTCGATCAACCCTGCGCCTTCTGACCCCACTTCTCGAGGATCTTGTCGATGGTGCCGTTGGCCTTCAGCTTCGCCAGCGAGGCGTTGATCTTGCCGAGCAGCGCGGCCTCGCCCTTGCGGACGCCGATGCCGACCGAGCCGACGGTGACGGGCTTGTAGCCGTCGACGAGACGTACCTCGGGGAAACCGCCCTGCTTCAGATTGTAGGCGAGGATCGGATAGTCGGCGTAGCCGGCCTTGAGGCGACCGGTGTTCACGTCGCGCAGGATGTCCGGGATGGTGTCGTAGGCCTTGACGTCGGCGAACAGGCCGGACTTCTTCAGCGCATCGACGAAGGCGGTACCGACCTGGGCGCCGACCGTCTCGCCCTTCAGATCATCCTGCGTGGCATAGGCCTTGGTGTCGCTCTTCGGGACCACCAGGCCCTCGCCGTAGGTGTAGATCGGATCGGAGAAGTCGACGACCTCCTTGCGCGGCGCGGTGATGAACATCGCAGCCGCAATCATGTCGATCTTGCCCGATGTCAGCGACGGGATCAGCGCCGAGAACGCCATCGGCTCGATCTGCACGCTGAGGCCGGCGTCCTTGCCGATCTCGGTGACGATGTCGACCATGATGCCCTGGATCGTGTTGGTCTTGGTGTCGAGGAAGGTGAAGGGAATGCCTGTCGGCGTCGAGCCGACCTTCAGCACCTGCTGCGCCGAAGCCGGCATCACCGCTGCAATCGCGAGCGCCGCGACCGCGGCCAGACCAAAACGCTTCATCGCATCCCCCTTTGGGCTTGGCCGATGTCGGCGCTCGCGCATGTCGTGATCAGACGTTGCGGGCCAAGCCGTTTCGGCCTATTTTCACCAATATGAAAATTTGGTCACACTTTCGCGGGCGATGCAAGCGGTTTTCATGCACATGAAGGAAGCGGTTTGACGTGAGCGGTGGCAAAAGAATGCGCAAACCGGCCGCCGCAAAGCCGGCGAGGACGGTGAAGGCCAGGAAGGTGCCGGTCAAGGCTGTCACCAAGCCGGCCGAGCCCGCGATGGATGTCGCGGTCGGCCGCCGCATCCGGGATCTCCGGCGCGTCAGGCAATTCTCGCTGGAGACGGTGGCCGCACGCACGGACCTGTCGATCGGCTTCCTCAGCCAGATCGAGCGCGGACTGTCGTCGCCCTCGCTGCGCGTGCTGGCCACGCTCGCAGACGTGCTCGGCGTCGGCATCGCCGCGCTGTTCGGCGCGAGCCCAAGTGCCGACGGTGTATCGGATCAGGTCGTGACGCGCGGGCTGCAGCGCCCCGAGCTGAAGCTCTGGCGCACCGGCGTATCGAAACAATTGCTGAGCCCGGCGAGCGCCGACAACAAGCTCAACCTGTTCCTGGTGCATCTGGAACCGGGTGGCTCCACCGGTGACGAGCTCTACACTCACGATGGCGAAGAGGCCGGCTTGGTGCTCGAAGGCGAGATGATGCTGACGGTGGACAGCGAGACGTGGTCGCTGAAGACGGGCGACAGTTTTCGGTTCGCGAGCCGAAGGCCGCACCGTTTTTCCAATCCGGCCAATGATGCGAAGGCTGTGGTGCTGTGGGTGAATTGCGTGACGGGGGCGGGGTAGCTTCTTTTCGCGCGGCTAGCGCAATTCCAGTCCCGTCATCCTGAGGCGCTCGCGCAGCGAGCCTCGAAGGATGCACGGCCCGATAGAGCCGGGCCGTCGCCCTTCGAGGGCCGCTGAAGAAGCGGCCACCTCAGGGTGACGGAGATGGAGTGAGTGCACGATGCGTCTCCACCGTCATTGCGAGCGCAGCGAAGCAATCCAGGCTGCCACCGCGGAAAGATACTGGATTGCTTCGCTGCGCTCGCAATGACGAGCAGATAGAGTCTTAGCCAAACCGATACTTGTACCGGTCCACCGTCAGCGCGCTCACATCGACCTCCGGCTTCTTGCCCGACAGCATGTCCGCGAGCACGCGGCCGGAGCCGCAGGACATGGTCCAGCCGAGCGTGCCATGGCCGGTGTTGAGGTGGAGGTTGCCGTACTGCGTCGGGCCGATCACCGGCGGGCCGTCCGGTGTCATCGGACGCAGGCCGCTCCAGAACGTCGCCTTGGAGAGATCGCCGCCGCGCGGGAACAGATCGGTCAGCGAATGATCGAGCGTAGCGCGGCGGGCGTCGTAGAGCTGGCTCGAATAGCCGGAGATCTCGGCGGTGCCGCCGACGCGGATGCGATTGCCGAGGCGGGTGATCGCGACCTTGTAGCTCTCGTCCATCACGGTCGATTCCGGCGCGCCGGAGGCGTCCTTGATCGGCACCGTGATCGAATAGCCCTTCACCGGATAGACCGGCAGTGAGATGCCGAGCGGCGCAACGAGCCGCGACGACCAGCTTCCGAGCGCGAGAACGTAGGCGTCGGCCTGCAACGTGCCCGCACTGGTCACGACACCACTGACGCGCGCGCCGTCCGTGACAATGCGGTCGATGCCGGTATTGAACATGAAGCGCACACCGAGCGCTTCGGCATGCTTGGCCAGCGCCTGCGTGAACATGTGGCAGTCGCCGGTCTCGTCCTGCGGCAAGCGAAGGCCGCCGGCGAACTTCTCCTTCACGGCGGCGAGCGCCGGCTCGACCGCGATGCAGCCCTCCCGGCTCAACACCTCGAAAGGAACGCCATACTGCTTGAGCACGGCGATGTCCTCACCGGTGCCATCGAGCTGCGCCTGGTAGCGGAACAGCTGCAGCGTGCCCTGCGAACGCTCGTCATACTGGATGCCGATGTCGCGGCGCAGATCGCGCAGGCAATCGCGGCTGTATTCCGCGATCGGGATCATCCGGCTCTTGTTGACCGCGTAACGCGCACTGGTGCAGTTGCGCAGCATCTTGGAGAGCCAGACCCACATCACAGGATCGAGCTTCGGCCGGATCACCAGCGGGCCGTGCTTCATCAGCAGCCATTTGATCGCCTTCACCGGCACGCCGGGGCCGGCCCAGGGCGAGGAATAGCCGGGCGACACCTCGCCCGCGTTGGCGAAAGAGGTTTCCAGCGCCGGCTCGGGCTGACGGTCGACGACCGTCACCTCATGACCGGCACGCGCAAGGTAGTAGGCAGAGGTGACACCGATGACACCGCTGCCGAGGATCAGAACTTTCACGCTTCGTCAAACTCCCGCGGCATCACGCTCGCCGCTGCAAGAACAAACTCCGCAACGGCGAGAGCAATTATCAAGCCACCCGCTTGATGGCGTCGCCGAGGATCGAGACCATATCGTCGATATGGCTCTTCTCGACGATGAGCGGGGGCGACAGCGCAAAGGAGTCGCCGCTCATGCGGAAGTACAGACCGCGATTGAAGCAGTCGACCATCACGTCGTAGCCGCGCGCGCCGACCGCACCGTCACGCGACGACAGCTCCACCGCGCCCATCAGGCCGCAATTACGGATGTCGACGACGTTCGGCAGGCCCTTCAGCGAATGCAGCGCATCGCGCCAGTATTCGGCGATCGACGCACCGCGCGTCAGCAGGCCCTCGTCCTTGTAGATGTCGAGCGTCGCGATGCCGGCGGCGCAGGCCGTCGGATGCGCCGAATAGGTGTAGCCGTGGAACAGCTCCATCTGGTTCTCCGGGCCGACCATCAGGCCGTCGTGAACCTTGCGGCTTGCGAAAACCGCGCCGCAGGGAATGGTGCCGTTGGTGATGCCCTTGGCCGTCGTCATCAGGTCCGGCGTGACGCCGAAGAAGTCGGCGGCGAACGGCGTGCCGAGGCGGCCGAAGCCGGTGATGACCTCGTCGAAGATGAGGAGGATGCCGTGCTTGTCGCAGATCTCGCGCAGACGCTTGAGATAGCCCTTCGGCGGCGGCAGCACCGCGGTCGAGCCCGGCACCGGCTCGACGATAACGGCCGCGATCGTCTCGGCGCCGTGCAGGCCGACCAGACGCTCGAGATCGTCGGCGAGTTCGGCGCCATGCTCAGGCTGGTCCTTGGCGAAGGCGTTACGGGTGAGATCGTGGGTGTGGCGGATGTGGTCGACGCCCGGCAGGTGGGTGGCGAAGGCGCGGCGATTGGCGACCATGCCGCCGACCGACATGCCGCCGAAGCCGACGCCGTGATAGCCGCGCTCGCGGCCGATCAGACGGGTGCGGCTCGCCTGGCCGTTGGCGCGGTGATAGGCGAGCGCGATCTTCAGCGCGGTGTCGACCGACTCGGAGCCGGAGTTGGTGAAGAAAACGCGGTCGAGGCCCTTCGGCGCGATCTCGGCGAGACGCTCGGCGAAGTCGAATGCCAGCGGATGGCCCATCTGGAACGACGGCGCGAAGTCCAGCGTCATCAGCTGGCGCTCGACGGCGGCGGCGATCTGCTTGCGGCCGTGGCCGGCATTGACGCACCAGAGGCCAGCGGAGCCGTCGATCACCTTGCGGCCGTCGACGGTGGTGTAGTGCATGCCCTCGGCCGAGGAGAACAGGCGCGGCGCCTTCTTGAACTGACGGTTGGCCGTGAACGGCATCCAGAACGAGTCGGTCTTGATAGTGTTCGGAATCTGATGAAGGGTCACGGGCCACGCTCCTTTGCTGACCGGATAGCAGAGGCACGGCTTCGGAAGCGCAACAAGTCCTTTTCTGGTCACCTGCAAGCCATTGATTTCACTGGGGGTGCCGGTCCATATTTGCGCGATCCGCAACACCTGCAACAGGGACCAGGGGCATGAGCGTCGACATCGGTGGACGGCTGCGATTCATCCGGGCACACCACAAGCTGTCGCAGCGCGAGCTCGCCAAGCGCGCCGGGGTCACCAATTCGACGATCTCGCTGATCGAATCCAACCAGATGAACCCGTCGGTCGGCGCGCTCAAGCGCATCCTCGACGGCATCCCGATGGGGCTCGCCGAGTTCTTCGCGCTGGAGCCGGAGAGCCGGCGCAAGATCTTCTATCGCTCTGAAGAGCTGACCGAGGTCGGCAAGAAGCCGATCTCGTATCGGCAGATCGGCGACAATCTGTTCGGCCGCAGCTTGCAGATCTTGAAAGAGCGATACGAGCCCGGCAGCGACACCGGACGCGTTCACCTCGTCCATGACGGCGAGGAAGGCGGCATCGTGATCTCGGGCAAGCTCGAAGTCACCGTCGAGGACGAGCGCCGCATCCTCAATCCCGGCGATGCCTACTACTTCGAGAGCCGTCGCCCGCATCGCTTCCGCTGCGTCGGCGGCAAGCCGTGCGAAGTGATCTCGGCCTGCACGCCGCCGACGTTTTGAGGCGCATCGACATTATCCGGAATCTTACGGAGTGCCCCGGTGTCTTACGGATCTTGAGGCATCTCAATTTCCGCGCGTCGATCCTCTATATGTTGCGAACCCAAGCCGAGAGACATTCCGGCGCCGCTTCATAACTGGGCTCGAAGATGAAGATCACGCTTGCCAATGCAGAGGCTGCGCTCGATGAAGTGCAGCGCGACACCGACAAGCTCCATTCGCAGGAGCTGCGTAAGGCTATTGCCGACTATATCGAGACGCAGCGAGAAGCGCTGAAGGCGCTCCGCAAGAAACTGCATTAGCAGGACGCGGCGGAACGAGAAGATCTCGTCCCGCCTTTTTGCCTCAACGCTGCGTCAGCAACTCCTCGATCTTGATCGGGAAACGACGCACCCGCACGCCTGTCGCGTGCCAGACGGCATTGGCGACCGCGCCGGCGCTGCCGGTGATACCGATCTCCCCGACGCCCTTGATGCCGAGCGCATTCACATGCGGATCGTGCTCCTCGACCGTGATCACGTCGAGCGGCGGCACGTCGGCATTCACCGGGATGTGGTACTCGCCGAGATTGGCATTCATGATCCGACCGCTGCGGCGGTCGGTGATGGCTTCCTCATGCAGCGCGAAGGACATGCCCCAGATCATGCCGCCGAACAGCTGGCTCTTCACCAGATGCGGATTGACGATGCGCCCCGCAGCGAACGCACCGACCATGCGGGTGACGCGGACCTGGCCGAGCTCAGGATCGACCTTCACCTCCGCGAACACCGCGCCGTGGGCATGCATGGCATACTCTTCCATCGCCGCAGGATTTGGCGCGCCGGTGCCGCGCGCCTCGACCTCGGCAACGCCAGCGCGCGCGAGGATCTCGACGTAGCTCTCTCCGCGGTTTTCGTCATCGCGACGGATCAACCGGCCCTCGCGTGCGATGACGCCGGCATTGCCGGCACCGAACAGCGGCGAGCGCTCGTCACTGGTGGCGAGATCGGCGAGCTTTGCGACCACGGCCGCACCGGCGCTGTGGATCGCGGCACCCGCGGTCGCGGTGTGCGCCGAGCCGCCGGCAATACCGGCGTCGGGCAAGTCTGATGAACCAGCCTTGAACTCGACGCGGTCGATATCGAGGCCGAGTTCATCGGCCGCAATCTGGGCGAGCGCCGTCCAGGCGCCCTGCCCCATGTCATGCGCGCCGATCTCCATCGCGCCGCTACCGTCGCGGCGGAGCACTGCGCGCGCTTCGGCCTGGAACATCAGCGCTGGGAAGGTCGCCGTGCCCATGCCCCAGCCGACCAGGAGACCTGCATCGTCGCGCATCTGCCGCGGCTGGAGCGAACGCTTCGCCCAGCCGAACCGCGCCGCGCCCTGCTCGTAGCAGGCACGCAGCGCCTTCGACGAGAACGGTTTTCCCGTGATCGGCTCGACCTCGGCGTAGTTCTTCAGGCGGAAGGCGAGTGGATCGATGCCGCAGGCCCAGGCCATTTCGTCGATCGCGCTTTCGAGCGCGATCGAGCCGGTGGCCTCGCCGGGCGCACGCATGAACAGCGGTGTACCGGTGTTGACGCGCACGGCGTCATGCGAGGTGCGGATTGACGGGCTGGCATAGAGTGTATGCGAGGCATCCGCGGCCGGCTCGTAGAAATCGTCAAACGTGCTCGACACGGTTCTGGCGTGATGATCGAGCGCGGTCAGGCGCCCTTCGCCGTCCGTGCCAATGCGCAGCCGCTGACGCGTCGGTGCACGGTGACCGACCGGGCCGTACATCTGCTCACGGCGCAGCACCAGCTTGACCGGCTTGCCGACCAGCTTTGCCGCCATGATGCCGAGGACCGGCGGACCAGCCATCAGCCCCTTCGAACCAAAGCCACCGCCGAGGAACGGGCTGCGGATGTGGATCTTGTCATGCGCGATGCCGAACAACTCTGCCACGCGCGCAAGCGACAGCATCAGCCCCTGCGTGGGCATGTCGATCTGCAAATTGTTGCCATCCCATGACGCGACGATCGCATGCGGCTCCATCGCGTTGTGATATTGCGGCGGCGTTTCGTAGATCGAGTCGATCTGCTTGTCGGCTGCGGCGAGACCTGCTTCGACATCGCCGCGGTGATTTTCCGTGGGGTTGCCGACGCCGACGACAGGCGGCACGTAACTCTCGCCGGCATCGAGACCGACCAGCGCAGGCAGCGTCTCGTAGCGCGGCGCCAGCAGCACCGCGCCTTCGGTCGCCGCCTCCAGCGTCTCGGCGATCACGACTGCGATGGGCTGGTTGGCGTAGCGGACCTCATTGCTCTGCAAGACCTCCATCCGGAACACGAACGGATTGGTCTTGATCTCCGGATCGATTGCGAGCTGCGGCTTGTGCTCGGGTGTCATGACGTCGACGACGCCGGGATGGCGTTTTGCGGCGGCGACATCGAGCGAGGTGACGCGGCCATGCGCGATGCTGGCGACCGCCATCACGGCAAACAGCATGCCGGGCGGATGGTTGTCGGCGGCGTAGGTCGCCTGCCCCTTGACCTTGAGGACGCCGTCGCGGCGGGTCAGCGGCTGACCGATGTTAGAGCCGTGGCGCAGATGGGCGGGAGAGCTGGATAGATTAAGCTCAGGCATGGATGGCTCCGGACGTCGAGGCAAAGGGAGAGGCCGGCAGCGCGGGAATACGCGCGGGCGTACCGGCAGCGGCAAGGGTCAGCGCGCGCACGACGATGCGGCGTGCGAGCTCGATCTTGAAGGCGTTGTCGCCGGACGGCTTTGCGTCGGTAAGAGCGCGCCAGGCCGCTTCCTGGAAGGCATCTGCCGTGGGCGTAACGCCCTTGAGCACGTCTTCCGCGGCACGAGCCCGCCAGGGCTTTGCTGCGACGCCGCCGAGCGCCAGCCGCGCCTCCGCGACCTTGCCGTTCTCGATCCGCAACGCAGCCGCGGCCGAGACCACGGCGAAGGCGTAAGACGTGCGCTCACGAACCTTGAGGTAGCGCGCATGCGTGGCAAAGCTGCGCGCCGCCGGCGGCAGGCGCACCGCGACGACGAGGTCGCCGGGTTCGAGCGCCGATTCACGCTCGGGCGTATGGCCCGGCAGGCGATGCAGCGCGTCGAGCGCGATCTCGCGGCGGCCGTTCCTGCCCTCGATCTCGACGACGGCATCGAGCGCAAGCAGGGGTACGCAGAAGTCCGACGGATGCGTGGCGATACAGCTTTCGCTCCAACCGAGCACGGCATGGGTGCGGTTCTCGCCGTCGCGCGCGTCGCAGCCAGAGCCGGCCTCGCGCTTGTTGCAGCGGCTGGCGGTGTCGTAGAAATACGCGCAGCGCGTCCGCTGCAGCAGATTGCCGCCGACGGTCGCGGCATTGCGCAGTTGCGCGGACGCACCGGACAGCAGCGCCTCGGCAACGGCCGGGTAGGACCTCGCGAAGTTTGCGTCATGCGCGAGATCGGCGTTGCCCACCAGCGCGCCGATGCGCAACGATCCGTCAGCGAGAGTCTCGATCTGATCGAGTCCGTCGAGATGCGTGACGTCGACCAGACGATCCGGCCGGCTGATGCCGCCTTTCATCAGATCGAGCAGATTGGTGCCGGCGGCGAGATAAACAGCGCCCGGCTGAGCGGCCGCCGCAACGGCCTCGGCCACTGTGGCCGGCCTGATATAATCGAACGGTTTCATGCGGAGCGCCTCTGATTGGATTCGTCCGTGCCGGCCTGGGCTTCCAGCACGGCATCGACGATGCCGGCATAAGCGCCGCAGCGGCAGAGATTGCCGCTCATGCATTCGCGGATGCGCTCGGGATCGTTGCCGGCCTGCGCCTCTTGCATCATGCCGATCGCGCTCATGATCTGGCCGGGCGTGCAGAAGCCGCACTGGAATCCGTCATGGGCGATGAAGGCCGCCTGCACGGGATGAAGCTGGTCGCCGCGCGCCACGCCTTCGATGGCGAGGATGTCGGCGCCGTCATGGCTGATGGCCAGAGCAAGACAGGAGTTGATGCGCTTGCCGTCGACGAGAATGGTGCAGGCGCCGCACTGGCCGCGATCGCATCCCTTCTTGGTTCCGGTCAGATGGAGGCGCTCACGCAGGAGATCGAGCAGCGTGACGCGCGGATCGTCGAGGACGAAGTCGCGCCGCGCACCGTTCACGGTGAGGCTGATGGAGTGGTTCATACAAGGCTCCGATCAGATATGGACATGAGTCATCGGCCAGCGCGCCACCTCCGTGGCCGCTGTCGATATGCGTTGGCCAGGCGGAACCCGGCTAACATCTCAAGGAAGATACGGAGGCACCCTCCGCTTAACAAGGGCCGCCGAAAAATATTTGGAATTCGTCAAAAGCCCAAGCGCAGACAACGCGATGCAGCCTTGCAAGGGTTCATTGCGAGGGTTCAATCTAACCAATTCGTGATCTACATTACCGCCATGGACGACCAGACCGACCAGATTCGGAAGCCCCGTGCCGACGCCGTGCGCAATCGCGAGCGCGTGCTCGAGGCGGCGAAAATCGTGTTTAACGCGGGCGGTCCCGAGGCGAGCCTGGAAGCCGTCGCCAAACGCGCCGGCGTCGGCATCGGCACGCTCTATCGGCATTTTCCGACTCGCGAGGATTTGTTCGAGGCGGTGTACCGGCGCGAGGTCGAGCAGCTCAGCGAGCTCGCTGAGCAATTGAAGAACGCCAAGGACCCGGTCGATGCGCTGCGGCGCTGGCTGCGCTCCAACGTCGAATTCGTTGCCACAAAAAAGGGCATGTCGGCCGCGCTGGCGCTGACGTTCCAGAGCTCGTCGGAACTCGCGGCGTTCTCGATGGACCGGCTGACCAAGGCGATCGGCTCGCTGCTCGACCGCGCGGTCGCCGCCGGCCAGATGCGCGGCGATGTCAGCCCGGAGGATCTGCTCAGGGCACTGGTCGGCATGTGTTACATGCACGACCAGCCCGGTTGGCAATCCTCGGTGCTGCGCATGCTCGACGTGTTCGTGGACGGGCTGCGGGTGCAGCCGGCCGGCAAGTCCGGCACCAAGACCAAGGCGCGCGCCGCCAAGCCCGCGGTGAAACGGAAGCGATAGCGCGCCGTATTTCCCTGAGGGCGTGCTAGGATTGGCATCGCCGGGATTTCAACGCGGAGCCTGTCATGCGCATCGCCGCCTTGCTCGTCGCCCTCATGATTATCCTTGGTGCCGCTCCAGCATGCGCCGCCGACGTCACTGCGGCACAGGGCGTCATCCGTGCCCAGGAGCAGGCCTTTGCGCGCGACGATGCGGCCGCGGCCTATTCCCACGCCGCGCCTGCGATCAGGGAAATCTTCCCCGCCCCTGACATCTTCATGTCCATGGTGCAAAACGGCTACGCGCCGGTCTACCGGCACAAGAGCTTTGAGTTTGGCGAGAGCAAGAGCGAAGGCAACTGGATCTCCCAGCACGTCCACATCATCGACGCCAATGGCGAAGCCTGGGAAGCGCTCTACACGCTCGAGCAGCAGGCGGACGGCAGCTACAAGATCACCGGTTGCTCGCTGCTGAAGGTGGGACGAGAAGTCTAGGTCGCAAAACCCGGTCCCGTCTTGACCGCGTTCATCCGCGAGCGGATCAGCAGCGTCAAGACGATGCCGACATTGAGGGCATTCCACGCCACGCCGTTCGCGAACGCCGCAGCATAGGAGCCCGTCGCGTCGAAGATGACGCCCGACACCCAGCCGCCGAAGGACATGCCGAACACCGAGGCAAAGATTACGATGCCGACGCGGGTTGCCGCCTCGTTCGCCGGCATCGCCTCGCGCACGATGATGGCGTAGCTCGGCACGATGCCGCCCTGGAACAGGCCGAACATCGCGGAGATGAGATAGAGCGAAGTCAGGCTGTCGAAGAACAGATAGAACACCAGCGCAAAGCCCTGCGCCAGCGATCCGACCAGCAGCGTGCGGATGCCGCCGATCTTGTCGGCAAGGTAGCCCGAGCCGATGCGGCTGACGATGCCGCAGGCCATCATCAGCGACAGCATCTCGGCGCCGCGCGCCACGCCGTAACCGAGATCGCCGCAATAGGCGACGATGTGCACCTGCGGCATCGCCATGGCGACGCAGCAGGAGATGCTGGCGATCGAGAGCAGCACGGTCAGCGTGTTGGTCGAAAGCTTGAGATCGACCTGCGGCGGGCGCGCATTGGCGTGATTGCGGACCTTGTCGTCGCCCATCTGTGCGCGCAGGACCAGCACCAGGATCGTCATCAAGACCACGCAAACGAGGGCGATGCCGATATGCGTGGTGCGCCAGCCGATCGTCTGCATGCCCTCGCTGATGAGCGGCGGCCACATCGTGCCCGCGACGTAATTGCCGCTCGCGACGATGGTCACGGCAAGTCCGCGATAGCGCTCGAACCAGTGCGAGGCCTCCGCCATCAGCGGCGCGAAGGTCGCCGAGGTGCCGAGCCCGATCAGGAAATAGGCCGCGACGAACTGCCAGAGCTGGGTCGAGAGCCCCGCCAGCACGTTGGCAACGCCGATGAAAGCGATGCTGATCGCCATCGCCGGCACGATGCCGAACTTGTCGGTGATCTTGCCGGCGATCACGCCGCCGAGGCCGAAGCCGAACATCATCAGTGTGAAGGCCAGCGACACCGCAGCACGCGTGGCGGCGAACTCGGCCTGCACGACGGGAATCACCACGACGACGGCCCACATGCCGACGCCACCGATCGAACCGATCAGCAGCGCGAGCAACAGCCGCACCCAAGCCTGACGCGAATCAGGGGTGAATGAGGCCGGTCTCTGTCCTGGGAGATTTGGCGCGTGCACGGGCCGGACCATGTTCGCTGATCGCCGCGCGGTCAAGCAACGTGCCGCGATATTGGGCATGCGCGGTGCACTGCGGTAAGAAGATGCTTGGCGAAGCCGCGCTTTGCCATTAGTTTGCAATCTGCGTGTGCAACATTGCCGCGCGAGGAGCCTGTCGGCGGAATGCTGTTGCGATTGACGCGATCGATGCGGATCAGGGTGGGGCGGATCATCGCCCTCGCCTATCTGTTCTGCGTGCTCGCGCCGGCAGCAGCCCTCGCCTGGGGCAGCGGCCCGGCGCCGTGCCTCGACGACGCGCTCCTCGCCGATCTCGTGCCGGTGCATCACCAGATGCAGGCCAGCCACATGCATGGCGATGTGCCGCATGACCACGCAGGCATGCACGCGCATCACCGGGCTGCCGCACAGGATGCGCCCGCCCAACATCACCATGACGGCAAGGCTGGCCCGTGCTGCGCGATGATGTGCGTGAGCGCGCTGCCGGCCGACCTGCCCGGCGTCGCCAAGCCGCTGCAGCCGATTTCCGCCTGCGCGCCCGAGATCGTGGTCAGCCTGCACAGCGCGGCGCCGCCTCAGCACTACCGCCCTCCCATCGCCTGATCTGACGCGACGACGTCAGGTTCGGACGCGCATCCGCGCGCGCGAACCTGTGGTCTCTACGACAGATTAGGGATGACTCATGCTTACGCTTTCCGGGGCGAAGTTCGCCGCCGCATCCGCGGCGCGTGGACGACACTTTCGATTCTATTGGCCGCTGCTGGCCGCAACCACATTGATATTGTCCGGCTGCATGCCGGCAACTGTGCCCGTGGCCGGCGCCGATCCTGCCGATCCTGCGGCAAAGGTCGCACGCGCCAGCTATCGGTCGACCATCGCGCCCTATACCAGCCTGCGACCTGCGACGCCGGGGCCATGGCGCGACCGCAACGACGCTGTCGCACCGCAGCCGAAGCAAGACCGGTAGGGGCGCGCCATGACGCATCATTTTGCGCGGGGCCTGCTCGTGCTCACTGCGCTGGGACTTTCCGGCTGCATGGCATTCTCGCCGGACGGAGGCATGACGACGGTCTCGGACCTCACCAGCCAGACCATCAACAAGGACGTCGCCTTCGTGCGAACGGCCGAAGGTGCGGAGGCCGTCAACGCGACCGTCCGCCGCTTGCTGGCGCGCACGCTGACCACCGAGACGGCCGTGCAGATCGCGCTGCTCAACAACAAGGGACTGCAAGCGACCTATAACGAGCTGGCGCTGGCCGAGACCGAGTTGGTCGAGCAGAGCCTGCCGCCCAATCCTGTGTTTTCGATCTCGCGCATCGCAGGCAATGGCGCGAGCGAGATAGAGCGTCAGGTGGTTGGCGACATCCTCGCGCTGGCCACCCTGCCGTTCCGCTCCGACATCGCCCGCGACCGTTTCCGTCAGGCGCAATTGCGCGCGGCGTTGGCGACGCTGCGGCTGGCCGCAGATGTCCGGCGCGCCTATATCCGTGCGGTCGCCGGCAACGAAATGGTGGCGCTGCTCACCGACGCGAAGGCGACGGCGGAATCGACGGCGCAGCTCGCGGTCAAACTCGGCGAGACCGGCTCGATCAACAAGCTCGACCAGGCCCGCGAGCAGGTGTTTTATGCCGAGACCACGGCCGACCTCGCCACCGCGCGGCAGGCGGCAACGAGCGCGCGCGAAAGGCTCGCGCGCCTGATGGGGCTGTGGGACGGCGGCCTCGACTTCCGTCTGCCCGATCAATTGCCGCCGCTGCCGCGCCGGCCGCAGGCACTGCCCTCGATCGAGGCTGATGCTGTTGCCCATCGCATCGATCTACAGATCGCGCGGCTGGAGCTGACGGCGCTGGCAAAGTCGCTCAACCTCACCGAGGCGACGCGCTTTGTCACGCTGCTCGACCTCGCCGGCATCTCCCGCCGCACCCAGGATCCCGAGGGCCCGCCGTTCCGCGAACGCGGTTTCGATGTGCAGTTCCAGATCCCGATCTTCGACGGCGGCGAGGTGCGGGTGCGGCAGGCGGCGGAGACCTACAATCTCGCCTTCAACCGCCTGACCGAGCGCGCCGTCAACGTCCGCTCCGAGGCGCGCGATGCTTATCGTGTCTATCGCTCCAGCTACGACATCGCCAGCCACTATCAGCGCGAAATCCTGCCCTTGCGAAAAATCATCACGGAGGAGATGCAGCTGCGCTTCTCCAGCATGCAGGTCGATATTTTCGCGCTGCTCACCGAAGCGCGGCAGCGCCTGGCATCGCTGCGCGGCGCGATCGATGCCAAGCAAAAATTCTTCCTCGCCCAGTCCGACCTCCAGACCGCCGTCAACGGCGGCGGCGCACCTGCGTCGGGCGGCGACACTTCAACCACCATCGCCGCGGCAGCGCCTGCCGATGGCGGTCACTGAGATGGAGGCCAACATGTATTCCCGCCGAGGATTTTTGGGCACCGCCGCGCTTGCCAGCGCGTCGGCCATCAGCGGCCGTGTGCAGGCCGCGTCCATTCCGGAAGCGCCTCACATGGACAAGGTGGTGATGCAGCCGCCGCTGCATCCGATCAGCGGCCCGGACTATCGCCCCGTGGTCACGCTGAACGGATGGTCGCTGCCGTTCCGCATGAACGGCGACTGGAAGGAATTCCATCTCGTCGCCGAGCCCGTGGTGCGCGAGTTCGCCGAGGGCATGAAAGTGAATCTGTGGGGCTATAACGGCCAGTCGCCGGGTCCGACCATCGAGGCGGTCGAAGGCGACAAGGTTCGCGTCTTCGTCACCAACAGACTGCCCGAATACACCACCGTGCACTGGCACGGCATGATCATTCCCAGCGGCATGGACGGTGTCGGCGGACTGACGCAGCCGCACATCCAGCCGGGAAAGACCTTCGTCTACGAGTTCGAGATGAAGAAGAGCGGGACCTTCATGTACCACCCGCATTCCGACGAGATGGTGCAGATGGCGATGGGCATGATGGGCATGGTCGTCGTGCATCCGCGCGATCAAAGCTTCCGGCCGGTCGACCGCGACTTCGTCTTCGTGATGAGCACCTATCGCGTCGATCCCGGCACATACCTGCCGCAGGTCAACGAGATGACCGACTTCAACATGTGGACCTGGAATTCGCGGGTGTTTCCCGGCATCGATCCCTTGCCGATCAGGCTCGGCGACAAGGTGCGCGTGCGCATCGGCAATCTCAGCATGACCAACCATCCGATTCATCTGCACGGCCACAGCTTTGCGGTGACCTGCACCGATGGCGGCTGGATTCCGGAGAGCGCGCAATATCCGGAGACAACCACCGACGTGCCGGTCGGCGCGGTGCGCGTGTTCGACGTGCTCGCCGACAATCCCGGCGACTGGGCGTTCCACTGCCACAAGTCGCACCACACCATGAACGCGATGGGGCACGAGGTGCGCAATCTGATCGGCGTGTCGCGCAAGGACCTCGCCAGGGCCGTCCGCAAGCTCGCGCCTGACAGCATGGCGATGGGCTCGACCGGCATGGCCATGGGCAACATGGAGATGCCCGCGCCCGACAACACGCTGCCGATGATGACCGGCACCGGTCAGTTCGGCCCGATCGAGATGGGCGGCATGTTCACGGTGATGAAGATCCGCGAGGACCTCGCGCGCGACGATTACCGCGATCCCGGCCCCTACAAATTCCCGCAAGGCACCGTCGCCTACGAGGTCACCCCGCCGGCCGCAGAGCCGGCGCGGCAAAAGCCGGGCAGCCCACCGATGAAGAACATGAAGATGTGAGCGTTTCGATGAACCACCACCAACTGGAGAACAAGATGAAGAAGACGATCAAACTCGGACTTGCGCTGGCTGCGCTTTCGACCGCGCCGGCATTTGCCCACGACCAGCACGGGCACGGGACCTTTTCGGCCGGCGAGCCTGGCGATCCCAGGAAGCCCGCGCGCACGATCGAGATTCTGCTGAACGAGATGGACTACGCGCCCGCCAGGATCGAGGTCAAACGCGGCGAGCAGATTCGTTTCGTGCTGCGCAATGTCGGCAAGGAGGACCATGAATTCCTGCTCGCCACGACGAAGGAGAATCTCGCGCATGCCGTGGAGATGAAGAAGCATCCGCACATGGAGCACGACGACCCCAACGGCGTCAGGCTCGCACCGAACAAGACGGCCGAGATCCTCTGGAAGTTCAGCAAGGCCGGCACGTTCGAATTCTCCTGCCTGATTCCCGACCACCGCGACTACGGCATGGTCGGCCACGTCACCGTGAAGTAACAAGGAAGACTCCCATGAACCGCACCATCCGTATCGCCGCAGCGCTGGCGCTGACCGTCGGCCTTGCCGCCGAAGCCTTCGCGGCCCAGGGCGCCGCGATCAGCGGCGAGGTCAAGAAGATCGACGAAGGCGCCGGCAAGGTCACGCTCAAGCACGGACCGGCGAAAAGCCTCGGCATGGATGAACCCATGACCATGGTCTATCGCGTCAAGGACCCCGCTTTGCTCAAGCAGGTGAAGGTCGGCGACAAGGTGACCTTCGAGGCCGAGGAGGCGGCTTCGGGGTACACGGTGACGACGATGCAGAAGGCGAAGTAGGGCTACGTCCTCCGCAGCTGATTTCGGCGCCAAACGCTTCCACAACGTCATGGCCGGGCTCGTCCCGGCCATTCACGGCTTCGGCCGCGCAAGCAGGACAAGCTCGGGCATGACGACTTCGTCCCTGCCAGGTGCCCGAAACACCCCGGTCTGACCTCCTGCCGCACCCTCCGTTAACCCTTTGCTAACCATACACCCGGCAAGAATTGCCGGGTGAAGTCGAGTGTCGTCAGCCGCGTAGAACGGGAGGTCCCCCGTGGACGCCAGTGCGGTGCCTCACTTTCGAAACGGCGGCCCTTCGGCCGCCGCGCAGACATTTGGGGCGCGCGGACGGCAGTCGCGCGGGGGAGCAGCTACCATGGTCGACGTCACCGCGGGACAGGGCGTAGGCAGCACGAACGCCGGCTTCCCGACCCTTACCGAGATCGGCAACATCCTCAAGCGCGGCGATATCGCGCTGGCGCTCGGCGTCCTCACCATCCTGGTGGTGCTGATCCTGCCGCTGCCCGCGATCGTGCTCGACCTGTTCCTGGCGATCTCGATCACGCTCTCGATCCTGATCCTGATGACGTCGCTGTTCATCCAGGCGCCGCTGGAATTCTCCGCCTTCCCGACCGTCCTCCTGATCTCGACCATGCTGCGCCTGTCGCTCAACATGGCCTCGACCCGCCTGATCCTGTCGCACGGGCACGAGGGCACGGATGCCGCCGGGCACGTCATCGAAGCCTTCGGCAGCTTCGTGATGGGCGGCAATTTCGTCATCGGTATCATCGTCTTCGCCATCCTGATCATCGTCAACTTCGTCGTCATCACCAAGGGTTCGGGCCGTATCGCCGAAGTCGCCGCCCGCTTCCACCTCGACGCCATGCCCGGCAAGCAGATGGCGATCGACGCCGATCTCTCCGCCGGCCTGATCGACGAGAAGGTCGCCAAGCAGCGCCGCAAGGACCTCGAGGACGAGAGCGGCTTCTTCGGCGCCATGGACGGTGCCTCCAAATTCGTCCGCGGCGATGCCATCGCGGGCCTTTTGATCGTCTTCATCAACATCGTCGGCGGCATGATCATCGGTGTCGCGCAGCAAGGCCTCTCCTTCGCCGATGCCGGGCGCAGCTACACGCTGCTGACCGTCGGTGACGGCCTCGTCACCCAGGTGCCGGCGCTGATCGTTTCGACCGCGGCCGGCCTGCTCGTCTCCAAGGCCGGCGTGTCCGGCGCCGCCGACAAGGCGCTGATGAAACAGTTCTCCGGCTATCCGCAGGCGCTGGCGATGTCCGCGGCGGTCATGCTGGTGCTGGCGGCGCTGCCGGGTATCCCGACCATCCCCTTCCTGGCGCTCGGCGGCGGCGCCGGTGCGCTCGCCTGGCACGCCCGCAACCGCAACCGGGCGACTGCCAGGGCTGACGAAGTTGCAAAGACCGCACCCGCTCCGGGAACGCCGGGTTCACCTGGCGCCGCTGCGGCCGAAGAGCCGATCTCCGCCGCGCTCAAGATCGACGATCTCAAGATCGAGCTCGGCTATGCGCTACTGCCGCTCGTCAACGGCCCTGATGGCACCGACCGCCTCACCGAGCAGATCAAGGCGCTGCGCCGCTCGCTCGCGATCGAGATGGGATTTGTGATGCCCGCCGTGCGCATCCTCGATAACGTCCAGCTCGAAGCCAACACCTACATCATCAAGATCAAGGAAGTGGACGCCGGCACCGGCAAGATCTGGCCGAACCAGTTCATGGTCATGGACCCCGGCGGCAGCCAGGTGCAGGTGCCCGGCATCCATACCACCGAGCCGACCTTCGGCCTGCCCGCAACCTGGGTCGATGCCAGCCTCAAGGAAGAAGCCTCGCTCAAGGGCTACACCGTCGTCGACGCCGCGACCGTGCTCTCGACCCACCTCACCGAGCTGCTCAAGGCCAACATGTCGGACCTGCTCTCCTACGGCGAGGTGCAGAAGCTGCTCAAGGAGCTGCCGAAGGAGCAGGGCGAGCTGGTCAAGGACATCGTGCCGGGCCAGGTCACGGTCTCCGGCATCCAGCGCGTGCTGCAGCTGCTGCTCGCCGAGCGCATCTCGATCCGCGACCTCTCGACCATCCTGGAAGGCATCGCCGACTCGCTCGCCTTCTCGCGCAATCCCGCGACCATGGTCGAGCATGTCCGCGCCCGCCTCGCGCGGCAGATCTGCGCGCAAAACACCTCCTACAGCGGTTATCTGCCGCTGATCGCGCTGTCGGCGCGGTGGGAACAGGCCTTCGCCGAATCCATCATCGGCCAGGGCGAGGAACGCAGCCTCGCGATGCAGCCCTCGAAGCTGTCGGAATTCATGACCGGCGTGCGCGAGGCCTTCGAGCGCGCCGCGCGCGAAGGCGAGGCGCCGGTGCTGGTCACGTCTGCGGCAATTCGTCCCTTCGTACGCTCCCTCGTCGAGCGGTTCCGGGCCCAGACGACGGTGCTGTCGCAGGCTGAAATCCACCCCAGGGCGAGATTGAAAACGGTCGGAAGCATCTGATTTGCCTTAAGAAGCCGTATGTTTTTCGGCCACAGGCAAATGGTTTTTGAGTTCCTGGCGCCTTGTCGACCAAATGCAAACAAGGCGCCTCGCAAGCACATTACACCTTTGAAATAATTATATAATCGCACGATTGAGGGGTCGCTTCGATCGCGATCTTTCACGTCCTGTCACGCTCTTGTGATCGCCCCTTGGGAACGAATCCCCCCAATACTAGGTTGTTGAGGACCGGAAGCATGAACCTCCCCCAACAGGGTAGCGACTACTTCGGGTAGATGGCGGCAGGAGCCCTCCATGAACCACTCGATTTACAGCGCTGATCGCTCGACCCACTTGAAAATCGTGGTCGTAGCCCTCGTCGCCGGCATCGCGGTGGCAGGCTTCGGCATCACGGCGGCGCGCACGGGTTCGGACGAAGGCCTGACCCAGACCGCCCGCGTCATCAAGGCCGGCAAGCCGGTTGTTATCACCAGCTCGAACGCATCCCTCGTTCGATAAGGAGATTTGACGAGTTTTGTGAATTCACGCGGCTCTTTACCAGCCCCCCAAAGTCGCCACGTGGATATGTAGACGACCCCAACCCCAAGTCGACTACGGAAAGCGCCCGCCCCCCACGGGCGCTTTCTCATGTCTGGGGTACCTCGTCATTGCGAGCGTAGCGAAGCAATCCAGACTGTCGCCGCGGAAAGATTCTGGATTGCTTCGCTACGCTCGCAATGACGGAGCAATTGGCACAGCCGCGATCCTCCAACCAGCCCCGATCAAATTCTACCGCGCTCCATAAGTCGGCGGCGGCGCCTGCACGGTCGGCGCTGCGGCAGCGAAGAGCTCGTCCTTGCGGCCGGTGAGCGGCGGGTAGATGCGCTTGCAGTTGATGGTCTGCTTGGTCGCCTTTGCGGCCGCGCCAGTGGTGCGAACCTCGCGATCCCACCCTTCGGTATAGAGCGCGCCCCAGCCGCCGAGGTCGAGCACGGTCACGTACCAGTCGATGCGGAGCGGCAGCATCGGCAGGCCGGCGAGATCGGCCACGACGTTGTGACCGGCGAAGCGGCCCATGGGACGGGCGAATTGGCAGGACATCACCGTCGGATGCAGTCCGTCGACCACGCTCGAGGCGACATCGCCGGCGGCGAACACGCCCGGCACATCGGCAACCCGCATGAAAGGATCGACCAGCAGGCGGCCGAGGCGATCGCGCGCGCCCGCGAAGCTCTCGGCCAGCCGGCTCGCGCGCATCCCGGCGCACCAGATCACGGTCTGCGCCGGGATGAATTCGCCCGAGTTCAGGTGCATGCCGGCGGCCTCGACGGACACGACGCGCACGCCAAGCCGCGTCTCGACGTCGAGCGAGGCCAATGCCGTCTCGATGACAGGACGCGCATGCGCGCCGATGGTGGCGCCGACCGCAGGGTTGGGATCGACCAGGACGATGCGGCGGCTGCCGGTGATGCCGGCGCGCGCCAGCCTGTCCGGCATCTCGGCCGCCACCTCGATGCCGGTGAATCCGGCGCCGACCACCACGACCGTCGAGCGCCCCGGCGAGGGCGCGCTGTGTCCGAGCGAGACGAGATGATTTTCGAGGATGAGCGCGGCGGCATAGGTATCGACATCGAAAGCATGCTCGGCAAGGCCGGGGATGGCGGGACGCATCACTTCGCTGCCGAGCGCCAGCACCAGGCGGTCGTAGCTCAGCGTCTCCTCGCCGCTGCTCGTGACGAGCGAAATCTCGCGCCGTGACGGGTCGATGGCTTCGACCTCGCCAATGCCATGAGTGACGCCGATCGGATCGAGCAGTTGCGGCAACGGCAGTGCGACCTCGCTGAGGTCGGCCTCGTAATTGCGCACCCGGATGTTGTGATAGGGATTGCGATCGACGACACGGATCTCGACGTCAGGGCCGGCCGCGCCGATCTCGTCGCGCTTGCGCGCGGCGCCGATGGCCGCCCATAGACCCGCAAACCCCGCGCCGAGCACGACGATACGCGCCATGTCCGTATACTGCTTTGTCCAAGAATTCCGGCGGTCTGCCCGCGCAGGTAGATATAGCCCATTCGCCCGGATCGACCAACTGCGGCGGCGCCGCTCCGCAGCATAAAATCGCGGCTCAGGCCTCGCGCAGCTCCGATGGCGTCGCGCCGAAACGCTTGCGGAAGGCGCGGTTGAAATAGGACAGGTCGGAGAAGCCCGAGGAATGCGCGATGTCGCTGATCTTGCGCGCCCTCGCGCGGGGATCGCCGAGCAGCTTGCGTGCCAGCAACAGGCGCTGCTCCAGCACGAATTCGGTGAAGGTCGTGCCGGCCTGCTCGAACAAGCGTTGCGCCTGGCGCGGGCTGAGCCCTGAGCGCGTCGCGATCTCGGACAGACAGAGATCGTTGCGGCCGAGCGCGGCCATCACGTCGGCACGCATGAGATCGAGACGGGCCGCCGCATGTCCGCGACCGCGCGCAAGGCTTGCATGCTCCGCATCGGTGCCGAGCAGCAGGCCGACGAGATCGATCACGTGCTGCGCGGTCAGGCGCTGGCCGACGGCGTCGAGATGCGGCGCGTGATTGGCGGCGAGTGCGTGGTAGCGGAAGATCGTCTCGGCCACCGCGCCGTCCGAGAGCACTTGCGACAGCTTGTCCTCGGCACGCGGATTGATGTCGAGCAGCGCGCGGCGCGGCATGCGGATGCTGGTGAAGCGATCTTCCTGGGTGTGGCCGACGGTGCCGGTGACGCCCATGTCGACCAGCACCATCTGCGCGGGCGCAAGCTCGACGGTGTGGCCGTTCTGCCCGACGCGGACGAGACCCGCATGCGCGGCGATCAGGACGAGATCGTCGCTGCCGTCGGCAAGATGGCTCTGCGTGCGCGAATATTGCGCGGAGGCACCTTCGGGAATGGCCAACGCGATATTGTCGACCACGCTGACCTGGAGCCGGCAATCGATGCTGTCGCCATGGCTCGGCCCGACGTCGAGGCCGCAGGGACCGAAGGCCCGCTCGCGCCAATGTTCGAAGGCCGGACCATGCGGAAGGCCCGCATATTGGTGGACGAAGATGCCCGGCGTCTTAGCTGCATCCATCTGACTTCTAGCCCCTTTTCCGGCGCCATGATGTGCGGCGCCGACTGCAAATTCCGGGCATTTGACGCCGTGGATTGCGGGGAGGTTCAACGCGGGAGTGGATTCGGCGGGACTTGTCGGGTTGCGACGGCTGGACGGACCTTGGCGACGGTCGAGCGCCGCGTAGCCCGGATCGCGCTACGCTCCATCCGGGCTACGGCGCCACGACACCTACTTCTTCGCGGGCGCCTGTGGCTGAGACGGCGGCACCGTCTCGATCAGCTTGCCGGAAAACACCGGAGCCGAGGTCGGCTGGCCGTTGGGCGAGCCGCCGGCCTGCTCGACCGTGACGGCGTAGGTCGCACCGTTGACGACCTCGGGATCGAAGGAGCCGAGCACCGGGCGCGCGGTGAAATCGCCCGCGCCAATCACGCCGAGCGAGCGCGGACGCGGCAGCTTGTCGGAGATCAGCCAGAGCTCGAAGCTCTTGCCGGCCTCCGGGGTCGCGCCGACCTTGCGCACGGTGAAATTCCGCGTCGCGCCGTCGACGGTGAGGATGAAGGCGGGCCCGCCGCCCTGGCCCTGCAACAGCGCGACATATTGCGCAGCAGCCGTGAGCGGCGCCGGCGTCTTCACTTCCACCGTCTGGATGCGCGGCGCCGGGCGCAAGCCGCCCGGCAGCGCATCGGGCTGGAAGATCTGAAGCGACAGCGTCACCAGCAGTGCAGCCGCAAGCGCGCCCACCGCGGAGGCGATCGTGCGCCAGCGCTTCACGCGGCCCTCGAGCCGGATGACGTTGCTGTTGTCGGCGACCGGCGCCGGCGGCGCGCGCGCGACGTCAGGATCGGGCGCATGCACCTGCGGCATGAATATCGGCGCGATGTCGGGAAGCGCATCGGGTGCCGGCCGCGCCGTCCCGGGCTGCTCTGCTTCGGAAGGCTGCTGCTCCGGTTGCGGCGCGCCGTCCGGTGCCAGCTCAGGCGGTGCAGCTTCGATCGAGGAGGACTCCGGCACAGGTGGCGGCGGCGAAGCTTCCGGCGCAGGCGTCTCCTGCGCAAAGTCCGTCCGCGCAAGCTCGGACCGGATGTTCTCCCACACGATCGGACGCGGCTCGACCGAGCCGACCATCTGGTTGAGGACGCCGAGCCGGTAAGCCCAGGCCTGCACGACATCGGCGAACGCCTTGTCCACGGCCATCATGGTCTCGACCTGCGCGCGCTCACTGGCGTCGAGCGTACCGAGCGCATATTCCGCGGCGAGCGCGATATGGTCCTCCGTGTAGGCCATCACTTCCAGTCCAGAACCACCCTCACAATGCGAGCCCTCATAGTCCGAGGCACTCGCGGATATCCAACATGCTGCGCCGGAGCCACGTCTTCACCGTGTTGACGGGCGCGGCGAATTTTTCCGCCAATTGCTCGCGGCTCCAGCCATTGTAATAGGCGAGAAGCACGAGCCTCTGACGATCCGGCTCGAGCCGGCCGATGCATTCCAGGAGCCGCTTCAACTCCTCGGTCATCTCCCTCCGCGCCAGCGGATCGGGGCTGTCGGCAGCGACTTCCATCGCCTGCGGCTCTTCCTCGATGGAGACTTCCGTCTTCTTGCGCACGATGTCGATGGCGCGGTTGCGCGCGATCGATGCCATCCATGTGATCGGCGACGACAAGGCCGGATTGAACTGGCCGGCGCCGTTCCAGATCTTGACGTAGGTCTCCTGAATGACCTCCTCTGCGAGATCCTGTCGGCGCAAGATACGGAGCACGACGCCATAGAGTTTCGCGCGCGTGGCGACGTAGAGGCGCTCGAACGCGGCCTGATCGCCCCTGGCGACCTCCCCAATCAGCCCGACCAGCTCTGCTGGCGTCAGCATTCAGCCCCCCACGCACGGCCTGTCGCGTTCGGCGCAGGCCCTGGCACTCCGCTACCATAGCGCGCGGCAAAGCCCATCACCAAGGGGCGGCGCGCCACACTGTGGATAGCAAACGCGAAACCCGGACCTTGCGGGTCCGGGTTCGACGAATTCTCGGCTGTTGGACCGCTCGCTGCGTCGTCAGGCGACGGCGCCGATGCGGGCGCGCATCAGGCCGATGCTGTCGAGGTCGGCCTGCTCGCGGGCGTTTTCTTCGGCGCGCTCGCGGGCCTGGTCACGCTCATCAAGGAGCTCGACCTTCTTCAGTTCCTCGAAGGCTTCGGCCAGCGCGGCCTTGGCTTCGTCGAGCTGGCCCTTCAGTTCGTCGGCCGAGCGGGTCAGGTTCTCACGGCGCTGAATCGCGGCCTTGGCATAGGTCGGATAAGCGAAGTGCGAGGGATCGTTGATCCCGGCACGCTCCTGCTCGGTCGTGATCTCGCGTTCAAGATCGGTCGACATCCGCTGGAAGTCGGCGATCATGGTCTCGATCTGGGTGACCCGGCGGCGCTTCTCGTCGACCTGAAATTTCTTCAGGCGGATGAGGGTATCACGTGACTTCATCGACTCATACTCCCCAGAAGTCCCCTGGCTGCACGTGGGACGTCACCGGTCTCCCCACAGGCCCAATTTGGGCCAAGACCGGCTCTGCTACTCTGTGAGAGCGGATGATGACCTGACAAAGTTAGCGTTCCGTTTCCAAATCACCGAGGATTTGCGCCAACTGGCGGTAGCCGTCCGCCAGTGATGCATTTTCGTCCTTGCGCTGGCGCAGGAACGCCTCCAGTGGCTCGTGCAGCCGGATCGCCTCGTCGACCTCGGGGCTGGAGCCGGCCCGGTAGGCCCCGAGCCGGATCAACTCCTCCATGTCGGCATAGGTCGCCATCACCTGGCGGGCCCGCTGGATGGTCGGCCAGAATTGCGGATCGGCCGATTTCGGCATGGTTCGGGAGACGGATTTGAGGATGTTGATGGCGGGGTAACGGCCGCGCTCGGCGATCGAGCGCTGCATCACGATATGGCCGTCGAGGATACCGCGGACGGCATCCGCGATCGGCTCGTTATGGTCGTCGCCGTCGACCAGCACCGTGAAGATCGCGGTGATCGCGCCCTCGCCGAGGCCGGGCCCTGCGCGCTCCAGAAGCTTCGGCAGCTCGGTGAACACGGTCGGCGTATAGCCCTTGGCGGTCGGCGGTTCGCCGGCGGACAGGCCGATCTCGCGTTGGGCCATGGCAAAGCGCGTCACCGAGTCCATCAGGCAGAGCACGTCCTTGTCCTCGTCGCGGAAATATTCGGCCACCGCGAGCGTCAGATAGGCGGCCTGGCGCCGCATCAGCGCCGGCTCGTCGGAGGTCGCGACCACCACGACCGAGCGCGCCAGGCCCTCCTCGCCGAGATCGTCCTGCAAAAATTCCTGGACCTCGCGGCCGCGTTCGCCGATCAGCCCGATGACGCTGACCGCGGCATCGACGTTGCGCGCGAGCATCGACAGCAGCACCGATTTGCCGACGCCGGACCCTGCGAAAATGCCCATGCGCTGGCCGCGGCAGCAGGTGAGGAACGTGTTCATCGCGCGCACGCCGAGATCGAGCGGGGCGCCGACGCGCTTGCGCGAATGCGCCGGCGGCGGCGAATTGCGGTATGGCATCGGCGCCGGGCCCTGCGGCAACGGCCCCTTGCCGTCGATCGGCTCGCCCAGCGCGTTGACGACGCGGCCGAGCCAGGCCGATGACGGACGCACTTGATTGGCGGCATTGGCGATGACGGCCTTGCAGCCGCGGCGCACGCCGTCCAGGCCGGCGAACGGCATCACGACAGCGTTGTTGCCGGAGAAGCCGATCACCTCGCAGGGAATGGAACGGTTCGCGCCGGTCTCGATCACGAGCCGCGCACCGACCGACATCGCGTGAATGGGTCCGGCCACTTCGACCATCAGGCCGCGAACGCCGACCACGCGGCCATAGATGTTGACGCCGTCGATGTCGCCGATCTGTTCGGCAAGAGCCTTCATCAGGGGCGCACCTTTAATAAGAGGACCTTCATCAGGTGATCGCCTCCGATCCCGGGCATCATGGCGAAAGACTTAAGTTTCGCCATATTTCTGAACGGCGCTTAACTTCGTGTTTACCCGCATCGTTAATCATTGCGTCACTGTCTTTGTGACTGAGCGTGACTCCCCTTCAGAAGAAGGCTGAGTCGCGGGAGTCGGTTAGGCCCGTCTCTTAAAGTGGAACTTGAACGGTACGGGGTGACGAAAGCTGCTTCGCGCGCAAGACCTTAGGGCGATTCGACAAAAATTGCACCGGGGGGACTTGCGTTCCAGAATCAGAGTTTGTTAACCATCTGTTGTCAGGATCCGAATCAGTTGTTCAAAGGCGTTTTGTTGAGTGCCGCGAATGCGGCCGACCTGACGCCCAGGAGCGGCGACTATGGGGAACTGGCATGCGCGTTTTGCTGATTGAAGATGACAGCGCCGTCGCGCAGTCGATCGAGCTGATGCTGAAGTCTGAGAGCTTCAACGTCTACACGACCGATTTGGGGGAAGAAGGCGTCGATCTCGGTAAGTTATACGATTACGACATTATTCTTCTCGACCTCAACCTGCCCGACATGTCCGGTTACGACGTGCTCAAGCAGCTTCGGGTCTCCAAGATCAAGACACCGATTCTGATCCTCTCCGGCCTCGCCGGCATCGAGGACAAGGTCAAGGGTCTCGGCGTCGGCGCCGACGACTACATGACCAAGCCCTTCCACAAGGACGAGCTGGTGGCCCGCATCCACGCGATCGTGCGCCGCTCCAAGGGTCACGCCCAGTCGGTCATCCAGACCGGCGACCTCGTCGTCAACCTCGACACCAAGACGGTGGAAGTCGGCGGCCAGCGCGTGCATCTGACCGGCAAGGAATACCAGATGCTGGAGCTCCTCTCGCTCCGCAAGGGTACGACCCTCACCAAGGAAATGTTCCTCAACCATCTCTATGGCGGCATGGACGAGCCCGAGCTGAAGATCATCGACGTCTTCATCTGCAAGCTCCGCAAGAAGCTCGCCAACGCTTCCGAGGGCCGCAACTTCATCGAGACCGTGTGGGGCCGCGGCTATGTGCTGCGCGAGCCGCACGAGCACGAAGAGCGCATTCCCGCCTGATCACTAAGTTTACGTCGCGAGCCCCCGGGGCTCGCTCCTCCCAGCCTGGACCCCGCCGCAAATGGCGGGGTTTTGTTTTTTGGGGACGCCAACGCGGCCTCATCGTCCTTGCGCCATTGAACCGCTATCCTCCCCCCGCCGACGAATGGTCGCTGCACGATGGGGGAACGATGATCCTGCAATCACTGGCCGGCCTGCCCGCCTTCCTGGTCTATTTCTGCACCGGCCTGATCGCGATCGTGGCGTATCTGTTCGTCTACACCCGCATCACTCCGCACAATGAGTTCCAGCTCATCCGCGACAACGAGCCGGCCGCCGCGATCGCGCTCGGCCTCAGCCTGCTCGGCTTCGTGGCGCCATTGGTCAGCGCGATCGCGCATTCGGCCAATGTGCTGGACTGCCTGATCTGGGCGGTCATCGCGCTGATCGTGCAGATCATCGTGCTCTTTCTGGTGAAGGTCCCGGTGCCGAACCTGTCGGCACGGATTGCCGCAGGCGAGCTTGCGCCGGCGATCTGGCTCGGGCTGTCCTCCCTCGCGGCGGGCCTGTTGAACGCCGCCTGCATGATCTACTGACATGGCCAAACCCTCCAAAAAGGAGTTCGGCAAGCGCCGGCCGGCGCCCGCGGCGCCGCCATCGGGGCCGCCGGTGAAGCGCTCCGGCCATGTCGCGCTGCTGGTGATGGGCACGATCGCGGTCGGCACCACCGCCTACACGCTGATGCCACGGCAGCACTGCGAGCCCTCGCCCGGAGCCGTGCCGGGCCAGACGACCACGACGTGCAGCAGTAGCAGCAGTTCATCGGGCGGCAGCAGCTCGCGCTGGTCGTCGCGATCGAGCTTCTTCAGCAGCGATTCCTCGAGCCATTCCTCGTCGGGAACCTCTTCGGACTCAGGCTCCAGCAGCGTGAGCCGTGGCGGCTTCGGCTCGTTCGGCCATGGCTTCTCGGGCGGCGGCTAGCGCATGATCCGGAAAAGCGGCCACCGATTTTCCCTCGCGACAAACGCGGAACGCGTTTGCGCGGAGATCATGCGCAGGAAATAACATGCGACGCATCGTCTGCCCCGAGCGCGACGACTGGCGGCAGACCGCCGAACAATGCGGCTTCGCCTTCCACACCATCGACGGCGAACGCTATTGGGACGAGAGCGCCTATTACGCCTTCACGCTCGATGAGATCGAGCGCGGCATCGAGACGCCGACAGCCGAGATCGACGCGATGTGCCTGGAGCTTGCCGGCCGCGTGATCGGTGACGAGCGCTATCTGCGACGCTTGAAGATTCCGGAGGCGTTCTGGAGCTTGATCGCCGAGAGCTGGGAGCGCGACGATCGCAGCCTCTATGGCCGGCTCGATCTGAAGTTCGACGGACAGTCGCCTGCAAAGCTGCTCGAATACAACGCGGATACGCCGACCTCGATTTTCGAGGCCGCGGTGTTTCAATGGACCTGGCTCGAACAGGCGATCGAACGCCGCATCATTCCGGCGCGCGCCGACCAGTTCAACTCCATCCACGAGCGGCTGATCGCGGCGTGGAAGGAGATTGCCGCAGGCCGCCATGTCCATCTCGCCGGCACCACCGGCAACGAGGAAGACACCGGCACGCTCGCTTATCTCGAGGACACCGCGCGCCAGGCGGGGCTCTCGACCAGGATGCTCGACATCGAGGAGATCGGCTGGCGCGACGAGCCTGGCGGCTTCGTCGATCTCGACGACGGCGACATCGCGTTCGCCTTCAAGCTCTATCCCTGGGAATGGATGTTCCACGACGCCTTCGGCGCCAAGCTGATGAGCGCGCCGACACGCTGGATCGAGCCGCCGTGGAAGGCGGTGCTCTCCAACAAGGGCATTCTGCCGCTGCTCTGGGAGATATTTCCGAACCATCCCAATCTGCTGCCGGCCTTCTTCGAGGACGATGCGCGGGCAGCCGAACTCGGCAGCTCCTACGTCCGCAAGCCGCTGCTGTCGCGCGAAGGCGCCAATGTCACGCTGGTGTCCGGTGGCACGCCGCTCGACGAGCAGGCAGGACCTTACGGCGCAGAAGGCTTCGTGCGGCAGGCGCTGTCGCCGCTGCCGAATTTCTCGGGCTTCTACGTGGTGGTCGGAAGCTGGCTGGTGAACCACGAGCCGTGCGGCCTGTCGATCCGCGAGGACGAGAGCCCGATCACCGGCAACCGCTCGCGGTTTCTGCCGCATGCGATTTTGTGAAATGCGCTCGCGACCTCATCGGAACGGGACGCGAGCGCAGAGACTTGCGTGCTTACTCAGGGTGTCTTGACGATGAATCTCCCGTCGTAGAGGCCCGCGCCCTTGAAGCCGGCTTGCGCACTTTCGAAGCCGCCCGTGCCCGTCGCGTTTGCATACGCCCCGGTGCCCGACAGGATCGTGTATTCGCCTTTCGCCCGACCATCCTTGATCGCGCCGGCGTAGCGCGCCGTGATCGAGGATCCGTCGTCGAAGGTGTAGGTGCTGTAGCCGTAGATGGGTCCTGAGCCCTTGATCAGGTCGGCGGAGTGGACGAAGTCCTTCACCGCAACGCGGCCGTCCTTGAAGAAGGCAACGCCAAACATTTTGCCAGACATGACCGTCTGACCTTCGACGTTCGCGACCTCGGTGACCTTTAAGTCCATCGGCTTGGTGACAAGCTTGAATTCGAGGACCTGCTCGCCAGCGAGAGCAGTGGCGGGCAACGAAAGCGCCGCCAACAAGAAATACGAGGCACAAGACATTCGCATGGTATGTCCTCCTCAGTACAATTCATGATGGAACGGAATCCCGCCTCGGTTCGGGCGGGACCATCGCCAGCATAGCACAACCGTCAGATGCTGATCAGAGCCGCGATTGCATTGCATCGCGGCACGAGCTCTACTGCGCGGTAGTCGAGTAATCCGCCATGCTCAAACGCGTGTGAAGCGTCACGCACTCTGACGGAACGATATCCGCCAGTTGTTGCCGATCATTCGCGACGACGGCGTTCAGTGAGATTGCCTGTCGTTCGGCGAATCACCTCGCCGCTGCGATTTTCAGCGGCTGCGGCATCAATCCGCCCATCGGGCGGCCGGAGCGCGCGGGATTGAGCTGATAGAGACCGCGGCGCTCGGTGATCGGGCGGAACGCGTCGGTGATGCCGACGACGGATTCGGCGGCACCGAGCAGCAGCGTGCCGTCGGCTTCCAGTCCCTTCGCCATACGCTCGAAAATCACGGCCTTGGTGTCCTGGTCGAAATAGATCAGGACGTTGCGGCAGAAGATCACGTCGAACGTGCCGAGATGGGAGAAGTCCTGCAACAGATTGAGCTGACGGAACTGCACCATCGCGCGAATGTCGGCATTGAGCTGCCAGAGCTCGCCGACTTGCGTGAAGTATTTCATCAGGTGCTGGATCGGCAGGCCGCGCTGCACCTCGAACTGGCTGTAGATGCCAGCCCTGGATTTCTCCAGCACCTCCTGCGACAGATCGGTGGCGACGATCTCGATGCGCCAGCCGGCGAAGGCCGCGCCCATCTCCTTCACGCACATCGCGATCGAATAGGGCTCCTGCCCGGTCGACGAGGCCGCCGACCAGATGCGGAGCGACCTGCGCGCCGCGCGCGCCTGGAGCAGGCCCGGCAGGATGGTTTCGCGCAGATGATCGAACGGGATCTTGTCGCGGTAGAAGAAGGTCTCGTTGGTGGTCATCGCTTCGACCACGTCGGTCGCAAGCCGGCCGTCGCCGTTCCTGATCTTCAGCACGAGATCGGGAATGCCGGGCAAGCTCGCCTTGCGGGCAAGCGGCAGCAGCCGGCTCTCGACGAGATACTGCTTGTCGGCGGAGAGATCGAGGCCGGAACGCTCTTTCAGGAACTTGCGCAGATATTCGTAATCGACCGGCGTCACGAGCGGTCTCCCGCGAACAGGCGGTTGACCTTGGCGCCGATCTGGTTGAGCGGCAGGATCGCCGCGCAGATGCCGGCATTTGCCGCCGCGCCCGGCATGCCCCAGACCACGCTGGAGGCTTCGTCCTGCGCGATCACGTTGCCGCCGGCGGCGACGATGTCCTTGCCGCCGCGCATGCCGTCCGAGCCCATGCCCGTCAGGATCACCGAGAGGATGTTGCCGTGCCAGATGTCGATGGCGGAGGTGAACAGCGGATCGACTGCGGGCTTGCAGAAATTGACGGCGGGACCGTCGTCGAGCGCGATCGCCGCGTCCGCGCCGCTGCGCACGACGCGCATGTGCTTGCCGCCGGGCGCGAGGTAGATCCGTCCCGGCTTCACCGGCTCTCCGTCAACCGCCTCGGCCGCCGGCTTGCGGCTCGCGCGCGCCAGGTGCTCGGCGAGAATGGTGGTGAAGGTCGGCGGCATGTGCTGGGTGATCAGCACCGGGAAGCGGTCGATCACCGGGCCGAGCTCGGTGACGAGCGCCATCAGTGCCTGCGGACCGCCGGTCGAGGAGCCGATCAGCAGCACCTTCGGTGCGTGGGCCGAGAACGGGCGCGTGGACAGCACCCCCGACGAAGGCGCATGCAGAGCCGGTGCGGGCGCGGCGGGCCGCACGACAGCCGGTGCACGTGCAGCCGGTGCCGGGGTCGCGGGCGCCAGCGGCGGGCTCGCGACTGCGGGCCTGCGGCGCAGCCGCGCGCCGAGGTGACGGATCTTCTGGATCAGATCGTGATGAAAGATGTCCGCGGCTGACGCTTCGCGCGTCGACTCCGGCTTCGAAATGTAGTCCGCCGCACCGAGCGACAGCGCCTTGAAGCTGATCTCCGCGTTACGGCGGGTCAGCGTCGAGGCCATGATGATGACGAGATCGCGCTTCTTCGCCAGCAGTTGCGGCAGCGCCGAGATGCCGTCGAGCTCGGGCATTTCGATGTCGAGCACGGCAACGTCGGGATTGATGCGTTCGAGCTGGTTGACCGCCTCGAGCCCGGTGCGCAGCGAGGCCGCGACCTCCATGTCATGCTCGGCACCGATCCAGCGCGAGATCAGACCGCGTATGACGACCGAGTCGTCGACGACCATCACCCGCAGCGGCCCGGCGTCGCGCGACGGACCCGTGGTCGAATTACCTGCGAACGCAACACTCATTACTCACCAACTCAGACTGAAACGGTTCAGTTGAAACAATCGCCGAAGGATCCGTTCAGCCTCCGGATGTTCGCTCAGATAAGTCCGACTTCCTGAAATTTCGCCGTCACGATGTCCTTGTCGAAGGGCTTCATGATGTATTCGTTGGCGCCGGCGTGCAGCGCACGGGCGATGTGCGCGACGTCGTTCTCGGTGGTGCAGAACACCACCTTGGGCTGGTCACCGCCGGGCATCCGCCGGAGATGGCCAAGGAATTCGTAGCCGTCCATGACCGGCATGTTCCAGTCGAGCAGCACGGCATCGGGCAAGCCGCGCTTGCAGGCCTCCAGTGCCTTCTCACCGTCCTCGGCTTCGAGAATCTGGAAGTCGAGGCCCTCCAGGATCCGGCGCGCAACCTTGCGGATGACGCTGGAATCATCAACGACGAGACAAGTGCGCATGTGAACCTCTGCTTCCTACCCCCTTGTGGGGGTACTTCCATTGCGAGTCCGTCGGCGGCGATGCCGCCGTATCAGGCCGCCATCATCTCGGGCGCGAGCTCGAGGACGCGATCGACGTCGAGGACGACCATGAGCTGCCCGTCGAGGCGGTGGACGCCGCCGGCGAGCTTGGCCATGCGGGGGTCGAGGTTGACG
>NZ_JADPIU010000061.1:0-787 GCF_023073075.1 Bradyrhizobium sp. 61
CTCCGTCCTCGAAATCGTCATACCACTTCTCCTAGGATTACCCCTAGGACCTGCAGCTATAACGTTCGTCAAACAAGGCGGCCTTCAATGGAGGGATACAACGGAGGCGGCGTTTTTGTTTGTGCGGTCGTCTTCAAAAGTACGCTGCGCTAGCCGAGCTCACGCGGTCCTGGCCATTGGCGTCGCGCGTTGCGATCGACAACACAGATCCGGAGGCAAGGTTCCTCGACAAGACGGTGATGCTCGGCCCGGCTTTGACGGTGGTCTGCGCCCGCAGAAGGCGATCGAATGAACTGCGTGTCTAACGACTCTGGGTCAAACTGCGACTTGGCGGGGAGGGCAGCTTTTGGCGCGCAAACCGGACCTAGTCAGGAATGGATCTCTTAGCTGCCTCCCAAGGATCAGGCCACGGATAGGACTGCGATTGCACGATTAAGTTGAGGATCATCTAGACCCATGGAGCCCGGCTCGGCTTGGACCTCGATCGTGGGTGCGACGCCAACGCCTTCCAGCCGCTCGCCGTCGACCTGCACGTCCCCGACCGCGAGCAACAGCAAGCCGCCATCAATGAGAAATGCCGTCGCAGAGAGGACAGCTCCCTCGGTCCGGCTACCGATGACCTCGCCAAGCCGATATTTCTTGAAGCCATAGGCAAGGATTTCCTTGCCGCTGCGGGTGCCACCGTTGACAAGCATGGCGACAGGCTTGCGCCACTTCACGTTCTCGAGTTCGCTGGCGCCATTGCGATCAGTGACCTGTATCGTCGGCGCTCGCGTGTTGAACAAAT
>NZ_JADPIU010000106.1:0-783 GCF_023073075.1 Bradyrhizobium sp. 61
GCGAACTCGGCGATGGTGATGTCCTCGCCGGTGCCGATGTTGACCAGCTCCGCGCTCGAATAGGTCTTCATCAGGTGCACGCAGGCATCCGCCATGTCGTCGACATAGAGGAACTCGCGCCGGGGCGTGCCAGTGCCCCACACGATGACGCTCTTTGCGCCTGCGACTTTCGCCTCGTGGAAGCGGCGGATCAGAGCGGCGACGACGTGGCTCAGCTCGGGGTGATAGTTATCGCCGGGCCCGTACAGATTGGTCGGCATCACGCTGATGAAGTCGCTGCCATACTGGCTGCGATAGGCCTCCGCCATCTTGATGCCGGCGATCTTGGCAATCGCGTAGGGCTCGTTGGTCGGCTCCAGCGGACCTGATAGCACGGAATCCTCGCGCAAGGGCTGCGGCGCCAGCTTCGGATAGATGCAGGACGAGCCCAGAAACATCAGCTTCTCGGCGCCGTTGAGATGCGCGGCCTGGATCACGTTCGCGGCAATCGCGATGTTGTCGTAGATGAACTCGGCACGCAGCGTGTTGTTGGCGACGATGCCGCCGACCTTGGCCGCGGCGAGGAAGATCACTTGCGGCCGCGCTTTCGCGAACCAGTCGAACACGGCGGCCTGGTTGCAGAGATCGACCTCGCGCCGGTCGACCGTGACGAGGTTCACGTCCTCCCGCGCCAGCCGGCGCACCAGCGCGGCTCCGACCATGCCGCGATGGCCGGCGACATAGACGCTTTTGCCCCTCAGCTCAAACGGTGCGTTTGCCACTGGCCGCATCCCGTTTTGCCTC